>CAIVKT010000060.1 GCA_903906615.1 uncultured Bacteroidota bacterium
AAGCCCATTTGGCTTTAATAGCGCTAAGACGCGAAAGCAGATCTTTTTCCATGTGTATCACCAATTCACTTTAATAAAAAGCATTAGTACTGATCGTCATTTTTCTTGTTCATATTTACTTCCCGCCATTGATCGCCCTGCTGGTACAAAAGCAGGTACTGGCTGGCCGGGTGTTTCAGCGTCACATCAAACCAATGCCCCGGGTCGCGCATATCCAGTTTATAATCCTCGTTCTGGTAGCTATAGCCCCCATGTCCTTCGTACCACCACCAGGTGCCCCATTCATTGAGCGTCACTTTGATCACGCTGTCATTAATGACGGTAACGTGCGCCCCATCACCTGCATCCAGCATATTGTAGGATTGCACATCATACACCTTTTTATCTTTCAGATCATTGTTCACAAACAGCTGGTGCATCAGTTTATACTCGCCTATGGGCTGTGCGCCTATCATAGGAACGCCCTTCAGGTTTTCGGGTATATTCAATAGCAGCACTGTTTTGTTTCCCGGGTCGGGCAGGTTATTAAGCAGTCGGGTGCTTATATATGCCGACCGTTTCCACAGCAAGTTGAGCTTTACAGTGAAAAATACATTGATGATGGCGTATACTGATAAGAGTACCGTGCCTGTGTACTTACCCGGTATATAGCTTGCAAGTAAAGCTAGCAGCAGATAGATAAATGCGCTGATGAAATAAGTATAACGATCGAAGAATAGTAACAGGAAGTCGGGAAATGCGAGTGGCATAACAACAACCTGGCTGATCATTATAAATACGAACAGGAATACACCTGCCTTTGCCTTGCCACTCAAAGTAAAGAAGCGGCTGAAGAGCGCAATACATACCACTACGAAGATGTTGTAGAAGATGATCAGCCCGGCGTTTGAGCCCACTGCCTGGTACACAGCCTTCCTTGCATCCTGCGGGAAATACCTGCCAAAGAGCAGGATATGAAAAATATAAAAAGGTGGGCGGTTAATATAGTTGGAGAACGGTTGCCATACATTTTCCATAATGTGCGCAAAGTGGTCATACACGAGCCGCAGCACTACCAGGTGCGCAACAAACAGCAAAAGCAGGGGCAGGAAAAAACGCAGTAATACGCGCTTAAAAATAGCTTTATCATAACCCAGCCCATAGCGGTAATATAGCGCCAGCGCCAGTACATACCATGGGGTAATATAAAACACCTCCAGCGAATAGGTGGAGCAAAGAAAAGTGATGCCGGCCAGCCACGCATACTTATTGTGCTGTGTATAATGAAAGCGCTGCACCCAGTACAGGATGAGCAGTATGAACAGGAAGCCCTGCAGGTAGTGGTAAGATGCCTCCCACACAATGACTTCTGAGATGTGCGGGCATACCGAGTAAAGGACAACACCCGTTAACGCAATGTTGCGTGCATTTTTAATTCCCGAATCGCGGAACAGGTTGCCTGCCAATATAAAGAGCAGGTAGGCATTGCCGGCGTGCATAGTGATCATGAGCGTATGCCATGCGTATGAATTAGTATGGAACAGCTTGTAGAACACATAGGTGGCCAGCTGTGTGAACTGGTAAAGGCTACAGATGTAGGACTGCTTGTTGTTGACGTAATCCCAGAATTTAAGGTTCCTGATATTATACAACCAGCCTGCCGAGTCTATTACCCAGCCTGCTTTTGCGGCAGGCAGGTACAGGATAAACGTGAGCAGCCACAGTATGGCAAACACCCACACATTTTTTATCCTCGGGGCCGCAGGCGCAGTATGAAGGGCTGTATCCAAAAGTGTAATTTTATATCAAACAAATATAGGTCAATATTGGTCAACATTTTTCAAGGCCATGTTTACCGTCTTCCACTGGCTACCCACCTGGTACAGCAACATGTACTGCTGCGCGGGCTGTTTCAGCGTTATTTCGTACCAGTGCCCTTCATCTACCATCTTTACCCTGTAGGCGTCATTTTCATAGTCTGATGCGCCAAGCATGGCATAGAGCCACCACGTGCCCCATTGGTTCAGCGTTACATGCACCATAGAATCATTGACCACCGTTACATGCGCCCCGTCATTTACAGCAGACATATTATACGACACCACATCATATACCGGGTTGGTGACAGG
>CAIVKT010000061.1 GCA_903906615.1 uncultured Bacteroidota bacterium
CCGCTCTCATTTCAGTCGGGAAGACAGGATTCGAACCTGCGACCACATGACCCCCAGCCATGTACGCTACCGGGCTGCGCTACTTCCCGCGCAAATTATTCCCTTTCGGGGTGGCAAAGATAATATAAAAATCCTTTCGGGCAATCGTGTAATGAATTAATGAGTAGGGGTTTTTACGACAAATCGTGCGAGATCAGCTTCAAAAACTCTGACCGGGTCTCGTTTTTCATAAACTGGCCGCTGAAGGCTGATGTGGTGGTCACGCTGTTCTGCTTCTGCACGCCGCGCATCATCATGCACAGGTGCTGGGCTTCTATCACCACGCCCACGCCCAGGGGGTTCAGCGTTTCCTGTATCACATCCAGTATCTGGTGCGTCATACGCTCCTGCACCTGTAGCCGGCGGCTGAAGCACTCAACCACGTGGGCTATCTTGCTGAGGCCTGTGATCACGCCATTGGGTATGTACGCTATGTGGGCCTTGCCAAAGAAAGGCAGCATATGGTGCTCGCACAGCGAGTACAGTTCTATGTTCTTCACCAGCACCATCTCGCTATACGGCTCATGAAACTTGGCCGAGTTCAGTATATCTGCCGCATTCATGCTATAGCCCTGGGTGATGAACTGCATGGCCTTGGCCACACGCTCGGGCGTTTTCAGCAGCCCCTCCCTTTCCGGGTCTTCACCTAATTCCACCAGCGTGGAGCGGTAGTTCTCCATCAGCTTTTGGGTCACGTCTTCGTCGTAAGATTCCTTCTTGTGGTATGCCATGATTCTTATTTAATAACGAGAGAGAAATACACACGCTCGCTCACTTTAAGTCCCGATAGCTATCGGGATCACTTTTGACTTTTAACTTAACCCGGTGTCTCCAACCACACTCACTTTAAGGTTTTCACTTTTGACTTTTCACTTAAAAACCTACCCAAAATATTCAACGTATATCTTCGCTGTCTCCACCAGCTTCACACAATGCAGCTTCACATCGCTTTTTTCTATGTGGGGCTGCAGTTCATTCCATATACCCATCGCGAAGTTCTCGGCGCTGGTAAATTTTCCTTTCATAAAGTCCACATCCAGGTTTAGGTTGCGGTGGTCTACTTTCTCCACTACCACATCCTTTATCAGGTCGCCCAGTGTTTTGGCATTGTATATAAATCCGGTCTCGGGATGAGGTATGCCTTTTATGGTCACATGCAGCTCATAGTTGTGCCCGTGCCAGTTCTCGTTAGCGCATTTGCCAAACACTTCTTTATTTTTCTCACTGCTCCAGGCGGCATTGTATAATTTATGGGCTGCATTAAAATGCTCCACACGCGTCAGGTACACCATATTCTTGATTTTCGTGCAAAATTACGCTTACTGCGTGGTTTTCACAAAAAAGTGGGTTATTTGCGGTATGAACCTGCTTATTGTTGCCGCTACCGAGATGGAAATAGGCCCGCTAATAGCCCATTTGCGCACGGCACAGCCTGCCCCGGCCACCAGTGTGCTGGTAACCGGCGTGGGCAGCATAGCCACCACTTACAGCCTCACCCGCCACCTGCAAACCAACCGCTACGACCTGGTGCTGCAAGCAGGCGTAGGTGGCAGCTTCGACCGGTCTATAAAGCTGGGCGATGTGGTATTCGTAGTTGCCGACCAATATGGCGACCTGGGCGCCGAAGACCACGAGCAATACCTCGATATTTTTGAAATGGGCCTGCTGGGCACCGATGCCGCCCCGCATAAAGACGGTAAACTGCACACCCCGCTATCTGCTGTGCATGAGCGTATAGAGCTGCCACACGTATCGGGCATTACGGTGAATACCGTAAGCGGCAGCGAGCCAACCATAAAGCTACGCAGCGAAAAGTACAAGGCCACCGTAGAAAGCATGGAGGGCGCGGCTTTTCATTATGTGTGCCTGCGGGAGGGTGTAGCGTTTGCGCAGGTAAGGGCCATATCCAATTATGTGATGCCCCGCGACAAGAGCCAGTGGCAAATGAAGGATGCGATATACAACCTCAATAACTGGCTGATGGATTTTATCAAGGAGTAGAGAGTCCCGATAGCTACCGGGAGTCGTTAGTAGAAAGCTGTAATATTTCTCCAATCTTTGCGACCCTGGCGTACCCTTTGCGCCTTTGCGTTAAAAACCCACACAATAAGGATTAGCAAGTGGCGCACTCCGCTCTGTTTCTCCGCTCTTCTATTTACCTTTGTCCCTCTTTACTGCAATCACATGAACCTAACGCTCGGCTTCAGCCCCTGCCCCAACGATACTTTTATTTTTGATGCCATGGTCAATGGCCAAATTGATACCCGCGGCATCACCTTCGATTATGTAATGGAAGATGTGGCCACCCTCAATGCCTGGGCCGAACAGGAAAAACTGGACATCACCAAGCTTTCTTACAGCACTTTTTTGCACACGGTCAATAAATATGCTTTGCTGCATAGCGGCAGCGCGCTGGGCGTGGGCGTAGGCCCCCTGCTGGTGGCCATGAAGCCGCTGGACCTCGCTAATGCAGCCAACTACAAAATAGCCATCCCCGGCTTCAATACTACTGCCAACCTGTTGCTTTCACTCGCTTTGCCACAGGCTAAGAACAAGACCGAACTGGTGTTCAATGAAATCGAAGCGGCAGTAATAAGTGGCGAATACGATGCGGGATTGATCATTCACGAAGGCCGTTTTACCTACCAAAAAAAGGGCCTCACCAAACTCATGGACCTCGGCGACTGGTGGGAGCAAACCACACAGGCGGCCATACCGCTGGGCGGCATAGTAATGCGCCGCAGCTATAGCCCCGACCTTTGTGCTACTGTGGATGCGATACTTAAAGAAAGCCTCGCCTGGTCGTGGAAGCGCTACCCTGAGCTGACACCATTTATTACCAGCAATGCGCAGGAGATGGAGGAAGACGTGATGCGCCGGCACATACAGCTGTATGTAAACGACTACACCACTGATCTGGGCGATATAGGCCGCAAGGCCATCAACACCCTGTTTGAGAAAGCAAAAAGTGGCGGCTTGCTGACACAGGAACTACCGGGAACTATATTTTACTAAGCTTCCGAAAAGCGGAAAAGCTTATTAAATTTAATTAATTATTCATATCATACGCATTCCGGTATATTACTTTATCGTTTTTTAACAAAAAGTGCAGCGCGAAACCCGCATTTTTCAATATATTTGCGTCCCTGTATGCAAATAAGATTGAGGAATTTATTATATTTGTTTGCCTGTGTAATGGTTGTGAGCTCTTGCGGAACGTTCGAAAAGATCCGCAAAAGCAGCGATGTCAATTACAAACTGACGAAGGCCAACGAGTACTACGAGAAGAAGGACTACCAACACGCCAATGAGCTTTATAAGGAGCTGATGCCCATTATGAAGAGCACGCGCA
>CAIVKT010000062.1 GCA_903906615.1 uncultured Bacteroidota bacterium
CTGCGCCTGCGGCAGATATGCGACAGCCCCGAGCTGGTGAAAGACAGCGAGGTGATGACCAAAAAGAGTGTAAAGATAGATGAGCTGCTGCGCGAAATTGAAGAGAACACTGGCAATCATAAAATGCTGGTATTCTCACAGTTTACCGAGATGCTGCACCTGATCGAAGATAAACTGAAAGAAAGCAATATTGAGTATGTGTACCTTGATGGTAGCACCCCTGCCGACAAAAGAAAACAAGCAGTACACACCTTCCAGAATGAACGAAATATCAGGGTGTTCCTTATATCGCTTAAAGCGGGGGGTGTGGGCCTCAACCTTACTGCTGCCGACTATGTGTACATTGTAGACCCCTGGTGGAATCCCGCAGTGGAACAACAGGCAATAGACCGTACACACCGTATAGGCCAAAGCAATAAAATATTTGCTTACAAGATGATCTGTAAGGATACGGTGGAGGAGAAGATACTGCAACTGCAACAACGCAAAAAGCAACTGGCCAGCGATCTCGTTACGGAGGATGCAGGATTTATTAAAAAACTTACGAAAGAGGATGTAGCCTTTTTATTCAGTTAGTAGATACTGGAATAAGGCCTATTCCCAATTCTCCTCCCATGCGCTCTTATAGGCATTATGCTCCTCGGCATAAGCAATGAAATTTGCATAAAAAGGATGGCGCGAGAGCGTAGCGCTGTCGCCTATTACTACCAGTTTTTTGCGCGCCCGGGTCATGGCCACATTCATGCGGCGGGTATCTGATAGAAAGCCGATGATGCCATCTGTGTTGCTCCTCGTCATGCTGATGTACACAATATCCCGCTCCTGCCCCTGGAAGCTGTCCATGGTATTCACAGCTATTTTGTGCGCATAAGGCTGTAGTGTAGGATTATGCAGCAATTGCTCCTTCAACACATACAACTGCTCTTTGTAAGGTGATATAACAGCTATGGTAGGGAATTTGTCGGGCGTGTAATATGTGCCCAGTTCTGTAACCATGCGTGTAAGGTGCTTGAACAGGAATGCTGCCTCCTCGGGGTTAGATATACTGGTGCCTTCATTCTTTTCTTCAAAGCCGCAACCCGCAGTATCTATAAATGCCAATGGTGTATCTGAGGAATGTAGCAAATGCCCGGCCACAGATTCGTGCGCCCGCAACTTATCTTCATAAAACACTTTTGAAGAATAGCCCATGATGGTCTCGTGCATACGGTACTGTTCTTCCAGCAGCACCACAGCTTGCGGATGCAGGCGGATACATTTCTCCAGCAGCGTAGTGCTTAGTCCTGCCTTTGCAGCGGCATCTGATTTTATAGTGGGCGATAGCTGGCAGTGGTCGCCGGCCAGCACAAGCTTTTTACCCTTGAGTATTGGTATCCAGCAGGCAGGCTCTATGGCCTGGCCCGCCTCATCTATCACCACAGTATTGTATTGAAGGCCACGCACCGTATAATGGTTAGCGCCTACCAGTGTGGCAGTTACCACCTGTGCCTTTGCGGTTACATCATCAACGATATATTGCTCCATGCGGCCCACATCCTTCATTATTTTGTATGCCTCATCAAACAACGCCGTGCGCTGCTCCCGCTCGGCTTTACCAAAGCTGCGCTTATACTTATGCGCCATCTCTTTGAACTCACCTGCCTGTTTCTTCAGCCGTTTTATTTCTTTTATCGAACTATGACCTGCCACCTTGCTATCCAGGGTCAGTGCCATCAGCCGTTCTGATACCCGTGCAGGATTACCAACACGCAACACATTCAGCCCTTCCTCTGATAATTTTTCACTGAGTAGGTCCACCGCAGTATTGCTGGGTGCGGTAACCAGTATACGCTTCTCACCCTGCTTGATGAGTGTTTTGATGGCCTGCACCAGCGTGGTGGTTTTGCCCGTTCCGGGCGGGCCATGCACTATGGCCAGTTCATTGGCCTGCACTATTTTATTTACGGCCGCTTGTTGGGTACTGTTTAGCTTAGGGTTTTCATATAGTGGCACATCGGTATCAAAAGTGGGCGCATTAACGCCGGTAAGTATATTGATGAGCCTCCCCTCTTCTTTCTTCTCGCTCAGCACTATAGCCTGCTTTAGTGCGGCCTGCATCTCATCGTAGCTGTTGTCGTCAAACAGAAGGTCTATGCCCAGCTTGCCATCGCTCGCCCATTCGGGCAGTTCATCTTTACGCAGCGAAATTTTGAGTCTGTTGCCGCTGGCAAAAGTAATGGTACCCTCTATAAAGTCTTTCTTAGGATCATGATTGGAAAACAAAGATGCCGATACCCCAAAGCGCAACTGGTGCGATATATCGGTATTGGTGGTGCGCTCTACCTCTACAGTTATGTACTCTGCCTTATTCAGCTCTGTACCCCTGATGGCTATAGGATACCATGCCAGACCGTTTGCCCGGCGCTGTATGATGGAGGTTGACTGGCTCAGCTCCAGGTAAGCCTGCTTATCTACTTCACGCTCCGTCTTCAGCAGTTCCAGCAGCTTCTTAAAATAATCCATGGCGCAAATGTAGGGTAAGGACTACGCATCAGCAAAGCAGTATACAGTGCGAAAGGCGAAAATTGCCGCAAACAACATAGCTTTAAGCCGATAAGCTATAATGAAACTCCAGTATTGTTCAGACCTCCACCTCGAAATGTCCGCAAACAGGGCATTTATGCAACGGTATCCGTTGGAGGTGAAGGGTGACATACTGATACTGGCCGGAGATATTGTACCCTTTGTAGTAATAGACGACCACAAAGACTTCTTCGACTACCTCGCCGATAACTTTGCCCATACCTACTGGCTGCCCGGTAACCACGAATACTATGGTGCCGATATAGCAGAAAGAAGCGGCGTACTGCACGAAAAGATACGCAGCAATGTATCGCTGGTCAACAATATAGTCATAGACCATGGTGCCGTAAGGCTTATCTTTTCCACGCTATGGAGCTACATAAGCCCCGCACAGCAGTGGGAAATACAACGCCGCCTCAGCGACTTTCACACCATCAGATACAACGGCCAAAAACTGACACCTGCCATATACAACCAGCTGCATGCCGATTGCCTAAGTTTCCTGGAACAGGAGATCCATAAAAGCAGCGACCCTACTAAAGTAGTGATCACTCACCACGTGCCCACATTCATGCACTATCCCGAAGAATACAAAAACGACAACCTCAACCAGGCCTTTGCCACAGAACTATATGACCTCATACACCCGTCCGACATCCACCTATGGCTCTACGGCCACCACCACAGCAATATTCCCGATTTTAAAATAGGCAATACGACCATAGCCACTAATCAGTTGGGATATATGAAGCCAGGGGCAAGGAATGGGTTTGATGGGGGTAGGGTGGTGATGGTTTCTTAACAAGAAAGGGTAACGGTAATATTATTTTTGGGGAATACTCCCCGGAATTATCAATCCGGTTTATGGAATTTTTTCTGGGAAGAATATGATTTGAGAAAGCTTTTTTGAAGTACATTTATTCTTCTAAATCTTTAGTTATGTCAGCAATCAATTCTGTCGGCAAATGCTTTTTTTGTAATGCTGAATTTAAAAAGGCCGGAATTACCAGGCACTTGAATACACACTTAGTAAAAGAAAGCAAAGGCCGGAATAATGGCACCTCCTTTCATATCAGAATTGAAGACGATCCACGCTCGGGTGGCCTCTTTTTTTTGAACTTATGGGTAGATGGTGATTCGCTCATGAGCGATATAGATGATTTTCTCCGTAAGATCTGGCTCGAGTGTTGTGGACATCTGAGTGCTTTTATAAACCCAAAAGAAAAGAAAAGGTATTCGATGTTTGATATAGATGAAATGCAATCAGATGCAGAGGAAATTATGGACTCCGCAACCAAAGGCATGCTCATAAAGGGGATGAAACTAACGCATGAATATGATTTTGGCAGTACCACGACTCTGCTTTTAACAGTATCAGAGCAGTTTCCGGTTGCGGTGCCGGGCGGTATTATTTTGCTAAGCCGTAATGAGCCGCTGGAAATAATGTGTGAGGTCTGCAAATCAGCCTCCGCAACGACAATATGCACTACTTGTTACGACCCCAATACATTTTGTAAAAAGTGTGCAAAGCAGCATGCAAAAACCTGCGAAGATTTTGCAGATTATTCAGCAATGCCCGTTGTCAATTCGCCGCGAATGGGCATTTGCGGCTACGATGGTGGAACGATTGACAAAAAGAGGGATGGAATATTTGTAAAGAAATAATTTGGCCAACTTTCTGTAATTGCAAAAAGTTCGACCTGCCGGTTGATATAATAATAAAACCCTTGCATCGCAAGGGTTTTATTGTGGAGCCGGCGGGAGTCGAACCCGCGTCCAAACACATGCCCGATAAGCTTTCTACATGTTTATTCCTGGATTGGATCTCGGGAGCTAGCCGGGCCAGGACAAACCTACTCGCTCCCTATCTGTTTTGGTTTTCATCTCGTACACACAGCGGGCACAAGCCTATCCCGTTATTTGTTGATTCGGCGGCGGGGACGGCAACAGGCAGCCTTCCCGGCGGCTATAAAGGGTGTCTAATCTCTGATTAGGCAGCCATGGCGTAAGAATATTCGCCTTATAGATTTTGAATATTCAGATTTACGTGCTAATTATCCAACGCACGACATGCTTACACCCACCCTGCCCTATGCTGTCTAAACCAGTCGGCCCCGGTTTAACGAGAAAATGTAATGCTACAAAGTTACACAAATGCCTACAGTAAAAATTGTTAATTACTGCGTTTCTTCCCCGTCCGCAAAATTAAAAAAACCGCAATGCTCAAGCCCAGGCCCGCCTGTGCCACCACATTCATCGCCTTCCCATAGCTTTTGCCCGGTATGCCAAACATAAAGCTGGCCACAAACAAGGCCGCAAACAGGAAGATGAGCAGGAAAACGATACGCAGGTTCATTGCCGTAAAAATAAAGAACTTAGCCATGCCAATTACCTTTTTAAAGGATATGGTTGTATTTTTAGAGTAGAGATTCACCCAAAAAGCGCAAAAATGAAAAAGCTATTGCTCGCTGCCTGCTGCTTGCTGGTGGCGCATACCGCCTCCTTTGCCCAGGACAAAGACGTGATCGCCATCCGCCACATGCTTATAGACCAGGTAGCTGCCTGGAACAGCGGCAGCATAGACGGCTATATGCATGGCTATTGGGATAGCGACAGCCTGCTGTTCATAGGCTCTAAGGGGCCGCGCTATGGCTACCAGGCCACCCTTAAACGCTACAAAGAGGCCTACCCTGATGCCGCGCACATGGGCAAACTCACCACCCACATCAAAAGCATGGACCGGCTATCGCCCGATTATTTCTTCATCGTAGGCTCCTGGGCGCTCACCCGCAATGCCGGCGATGTGGATGGCAGCTACACCCTGCTTGTCCGCCGCATAAAGGGCGAATGGGTGATCGTTTGCGATCATAGTAGCTGACGTTTCATTTGTTAAGAAACAGGTTTACAAGTAGTGGTGTTTGATTTTTCGATAAATTGTGTGGCCAAATAAATCTCAGATGAACAGAAGTATTCGTAAAGTTGCGGTAATAGGATCAGGTGTTATGGGCTCGCGCATAGCGTGTCATTTTGCCGGTATAGGCGTGCAGGTATTGCTGCTCGATATTGTACCCCCTGCCCTTACTGATGCCGAGACGGCTAAGGGCCTTACCCTGGAAAGCAAAGCTGTGCGCAACCGCATCGTGTATGATGCCATGGCCGCTACCCTCAAAAGCAAGCCATCGGCCGTATACACAAAGGACGTAGTAAAACACATAAAGACCGGCAACATCACCGATGACCTCGCTAAAATTGCTGACTGCGACTGGATCATAGAAGTAGTGGTAGAGCGGCTGGACATCAAGCAGAATATATTTACCGAGGTAGAGAAATACCGCAAGCCGGGTACTCTTGTCACTACCAATACATCGGGCATACCCATACACCTGATGAGTGAAGGCAGGAGCGAGGATTTCCAGCAAAATTTCTGCGGTACCCACTTCTTCAATCCGCCGCGCTACCTGCGACTCTTAGAGATCATACCTGATCCTAAAACAAAGCCCGAGGTCATAGACTTTCTGATGGACTATGGCGATCGCTTCCTGGGCAAGACCACTGTATTGTGCAAGGACACACCTGCATTCATTGCCAACCGTGTAGGTGTGTTTGGCTTTATGGCGGTGTTCAAGGCCATGCAGCAGTTGGGCCTTAACGTTGATGAGGTAGACTCACTCACAGGCCCTATACTCGGCAGGCCCAAGTCGGCCACCTTCCGCACCGGCGATGTTGTAGGGCTGGATACCCTGGTACATGTAGCCAAAGACCTGCCTGCCAATGCGCCCAATGACGAGGCCAAAGATATTTTCATACTGCCACCCTTCCTGGAGAAGATGGTGGAGAACAAATGGCTGGGTGATAAAACAGGACAAGGGTTTTATAAGAAAGTAAAAGTGCCCGTACCTGCACCCGCTGATAAAGCCGGCTTTACCACATCGCCGGAGAACCAGGGCAATGAAAAGAAAGTAGCTACCGCGCAGCAGAATATAGCCAAGACCACTACCGAGATACAAACCCTGAACCTGCAGACCATGGAGTATGGCCCCAAGGTGAAGACTAAGTTTGCCACCATAGAGGCCGCAAAGCCTGTAGACGACCTGGCTCAACGCCTGAAGGTACTGTACAACGGCACCGACAAAGCAGGCGAGTTTTACCGCATGTTCCACCACCTGCTCTTTGCCTATGTATCGCACCGCATACCCGAGATCGCTGATGAGCTGTACAAGATAGATGATGGCCTCAAAGCCGGCTTTGGCTGGGAGATAGGAGCTTTCGAAAGCTGGGACGCGCTGGGTGCAGCCAAGGTGCTGGAGCAAATGAAAGCCAGTGGATATGAGGTAGCCCCATGGGTGACGCAGATGCTGGATAAAGGATTTACAACTTTCTACAAAACAGAGAACGGCACACGCAAGTACTACGATATAAAAACACAAACCTACCAACCCATACCCGGTGCCGGCAAATTCATATTGCTGGAGCACATGGACGAAAAGGTGGTATGGAAAAACAGCGCCTGCAAGCTCTACGACATTGGCGACGATGTGGTAGCACTGCGGTGGAATACCAAGATGAACACCATAGGCGGCGAGGTGCTGGAAGGCGTGCAGAAGAGTGTAGCCATAGCCGAGGAAAAATACAAGGGGCTGGTAATAGCCAACGGCGGCGCTAACTTCAGTGCGGGTGCCAATGTGGGATTGATCTTCATGTTTGCCGCCGAGCAGGAGTACGATGAGCTGGATATGGCAGTGCGCCAGTTCCAGGCTACTACTATGCGGCTGCGCTACAGCAGCATACCGGTGGTGGTGGCGCCTCATGGCCTCACCCTCGGTGGCGGCTGCGAGATGTGCCTCCACGCCGATGGCGTACAGGCATCTGCCGAAAGCTACATAGGCCTCGTAGAAGTAGGCGTGGGACTCATACCCGGCGGTGGCGGCAGCAAAGAGCTGGCCTTGCGCGCCGGCGATCGCAACATAAAGGAAGACGTAGAGATGAACTACCTGCAGCAGCTCTTCATCAATGTGGCTACTGCCAAAGTATCTACATCGGCAGCAGAGGCGTACGAGAATTTTGTGCTGCGCCCCGGTTACGATCATATATCCATGAACCCGGATAGGCGCATAGCCGATGCCAAGTTCAGTGTGCTGAATATGTACGAGCGGGGCTACACACAGCCCGCACCACGCACCGATGTGCTGGTACAGGGACGTGGCGGCCTTGGCGGACTGCTGAGCGGCATACACGGCATGTGGCGCGGTAACTATGCCAGCGACCACGACAAGCTGATAGCCGAGAAGCTGGCTTACGTAATGTGCGGCGGCGACCTCACGCAGCCTACCCTCGTCAGCGAGCAATACCTGCTGGACCTGGAGCGCGAAGCCTTCCTCAGCCTGAGCGGGCAAAAGAAAACACTGGAGCGCCTGCAAAGCATATTGACCACAGGGAAGCCGTTAAGAAATTAATTTGGCAATTCGGCAATGTGACAATTCGGCAATGTGGGAGGGATACTCCGATGGATAAAATATTGGTTGATCAATTCAAGCATAAGGTAGCGTTACTGTGTGAAAAAAATTATTGGTATCGTAATTGTTTACCTGGTTTTGGTGTTACCTGCCAAAGGACAATCTGTGCGGCAAGTGCAGGATATGCTTTCGCATTACAGCCAACGCATACAGACATTGCGCGTAAGTAATGATTATGAAAACAGAGACGACTCTTTAAAGGCTATTAACAAAAGTCTGGTCAATTATTTGAAAACTGTCGGCGAAAAAAATCCGGCTACGTTAACGGCAAAATTTAAATCAAAAGAATGGGTCAATATTCTTACGTCAGCTGATGGATTGTTCCGGATATATAGTTGGGATGTCTGTAAAGATGGTACAGCCAAGTCTTATGATGCCGTTTTTCAGTACCGGTCAAATAAAAAGGTAGTAACATTTGTTATGGGTGACGCATCTGTGGATGAAGATTCTGAAGGCGTTGTTTGCTCCGGCGAATACTATTACAAGCTATACACCATACACACTAAAGATAGCGGTAACGTTTACCTGGTACTTGGGTATTCAAGTTACGCATCTGGTTACGGAGGGAATAGCCTGACAGCGTATAAGCTGAGAAATGGTGAGTTCATAGGGGCTTATCCTTTTTTTAAAACAGCAAAAACAACAGTTGGGGAAATTAATTTTCAGTACGATTTAGAGGCGCCGATAAATGAAAATAAAAAAGCCGAAATGCCGGATATAAGATTGAGCAAGGATAAACAAACCATTTACATACCTGTTATTACAAGGCACGATGAGATAACCAAAAGAGACCTCATTTATAAATTTGATGGTAACCGTTTTGTTTATGATAAGAACGCGAAGTAATGTCGACATAAATAATTAAATTTGTATAAACACGAGATATGGAAGAGATCATTTTTTTAGTTGAAGAAAGCGATGAAGGAGGATATATAGCAAAGGCGCTTGGCGCATCTATCTTTACAGAAGCCGATACGATGGAGGA
>CAIVKT010000063.1 GCA_903906615.1 uncultured Bacteroidota bacterium
AACTTTGCGCCCGTGCCGGCAATATCCGTACATACAAAAAAGCAACCCGATGCGTTGCAGCGTTTTCTTGGCGAAGAGGCCAATAAGGTGTCGCTGCAAACTACCGCCATCAGCAACTTCATTGAGGCGGAGTGGCTGGATGTGAGCCTGCCTGATGACAACCTGCCCGAGGATACCGGTATGCTGTACCTGTTCCCTGTTGATGATGGCAAATTTTGCCTGCAGTTGTTTTACATACAGTATGTACAATCATCGGCCATCAATGCCAGTGTTTTTTCCTTACGTTTTCTGCCCGGCTTTTTCGATCAGTACCCCGCAGAGGCGCTGATGGCCAACCGCCCATTCCGTTTCGACCAATCTACTGATCTGCAATTCTCCGTTTGCCAACAGTCGCGCCTGCTCATACAGCAACTATTGGATATAGAAAGCGCCACACCCTTGGTGAAGTCATTGCAGCAGAGCGAGGCCGCTATGCGCCTGCTATCGCGCGCGCTGCAATGTATTACTGCGCCGGTTGTGGCGTGCCATGTGCCTGCCTGCCGCTTTCTCGCATACGACAGCGAGCGGGAGAAAATACAGGAAGCGCGCCTCATCATAGAAAGGAATATAGACCAGCCACAAACCATACGAGAGCTTTCCCGCAAAGTGGCTATGAATGAATGCTACCTCAAAAAGGGCTTCAAGGCATTGGTGGGCAAAACCATACATGAGTACCAGCAGGAATTAAGAATAGCCAAGGCCAAAGAGCTGCTGAACCAGCAGGGCCGCTCAGTAACCGACGTGGCCAATATACTGGGCTACAGCAGCATCTCTCACTTCAGCACAGCCTTTAAGAGGGTTACCGGCATGAAGCCCTGCGAGCTGCTCGCCTGATCTTTGTCCCACAATTAACTTCATACGTCACAATACTGCACATTTGAGTGGCCTCCACATGCTTTGTTAACTTTTTAGCATAATTTTAAGGAGCAATATCGTTTGGCTTAGTTTTTGCCCTCTGTATTGCAGATCAAAGGTTACCCGCACATTATGAATAGGTGGTATAAAAATAGTGTTTTAGTCATTTGCTGTGCCTTGCTGTTTACAGGCGCATATGCCCAAACCGGGCATTCACCTATAGAAGACCTCACCAATGCTATAAAGACAGACCACGTAGGCGAGATGACCAAATACTTCGACAGCTTTGTGCCACTCACTATCAACAACACCCAGAATATTTACAGCCGCAACCAGGCCGAAGCAGTACTACAGGATTTCTTTGAAAAGAACACCCCCAAAGATTTCACCGTATCAGATAATGGCGCTCCCAACAGCACCTCCAAATTCATGATCGGCACCTTCGATACCCCTTCCGGCAAGTACAATGTATACATCCTCCTCAAGCAAAAAGACAGCAACTTCGTGATACAAGAGATACGCTTTACGAAGCAGTAAGGATTGCCTTTTACCCGAACCACATCATTGAGCCGTTATCAGTACGTGCTGCACAACTAATAATATACCGCTGTCATTAGTATTACAATACAAGATTTGACAACTTTTAAAAGACAATGTGGTCAAAAATAGTTGGTAAAAATTATGTCAAAGCTATACTGGAAAAGGGTTTCAATTGTGTAAATTGAAGCCCTTTTCAATTTTTATATATGGCATTCAAAAAAGATGTTGGGCTTGTGGATTTAATGACTGCATAAAATGGGGTACTCAGCGGGGTAAGCAACGATTTAAATGTAAGAACTGCGGCATTTTATTTACATGGGATAACCAGGTGGTGAAAGATCATAATCGCTTTGTCTGGTTTTATAAGTGGATAATGGAGCGCCATGTTTATAAAAACCTTGTTCGGGACAGTGGATTGTCCCAAAGTAGTTTGCAAAGATTATTCAAGCGTTTTTTGTCAGAAGCACCCTCCGTTGCTATTCGAAGTAAGAATAAGGTTCATCTATTGATTGATGGTAGCTATTTTCCAAACGATCTATGTTTGGTTCTTTATTATGACCATGATCTGCGCTATGTCCAGTTGTATCGTCATACGGATCAGGAACGATACAAACAGATAAAGGAGGATCTCGATAATCTTAAAAAACTTGGAGTTGACGTTTACAGTGTCACCTGCGATGGGCATAAGGCAATTCTGAAGGCCGTATCGAAGGCTTATCCAAACGCAATCATACAACGCTGCCTGGTACATGTCAAAAGGCAGGCCAGGAACTATCTGAGCGAATCCCCACAACTTATATCCGGGCAAGAACTACTGGCTATCTCTAAGAAGATTACCGGCATATACACTTACGAGCAATGCGGATTATGGCTGATATCGATGAAGCAGTGGGAGATTAAGTATCTGGATTTTGTCAATGAAACTTCTTTGAATGCAGAAACTGGTCGGTATTGGTATAAGCATAAGAATTTACATGCAGCTTATACTTTAATTGTAAAAGCAATCCCCAATATGTTCCAATATTTAGATGACAAAGAAATACCCAATACAACAAATAGACTTGAGAACTACTTTAAGCATCTGAAGGAAAAATTGACACTACATAGTGGATTAAGGATCGAAAGCAAACGCAATTTTATAAAATGGTATCTACACCTAAAGAATAAACAATGAGTTTTTTTTAGCCATAAGACTTACCAGTAATAAAAAAGGAGCCGAAGCTCCCTTTACTGTTTAAGATCAATTCTATTGCTGGCAGGTTGCTCTCCAGC
>CAIVKT010000064.1 GCA_903906615.1 uncultured Bacteroidota bacterium
ACGTGCCTGTAGGCATTGATGGCCTTGCTGTTATCATTCATCTGCTGGTAAATGAAGCCTGTCTTCATCCACGCAGAGGGTGCAAAACTTTTATCGCTTACTGAATCGGTAAGCTGGTGCAGGTAAGCCAAAGCCTGCGGGTATTTATCTGATTCGAGGTAGGTGATAGCGATCTCATAGCGGGCATGATCGGCATAGGCAGATGGCGGCGCAGTGGATATAATAGAGTGGAGCAATGCTATCTTTTCATTGTTCTTACCCTGCAGGCCGAGGATGATGGCCTTCTGGTAGCTCGCATAGTCGGCATCGGCATTGCCCGAGTTGATTATTTTATCGTACAGCGTTATAGCCCTTCCGAAGTTCTTTTGCATGAACACAGCATCTGCTTCGCGCAAGGTGGCCATCATGCCGGTATAGGCATCCTGCGAAGGTTCCTGCTGTGCCTTGCTGAAGTAGTCCTGCGCGGCGGTGTAATCCTGCTGCTGCATGGCGGCAAAACCCATATTGAGGTAGGCATGCTGCGCTGTAGCCTGCGGACTGATATGCTCTACCCCACCCTTGCCGGTTTTCTTATCAATAAAATCCTGCG
Organism: uncultured Bacteroidota bacterium; assembly: GCA_903906615.1. Classification (GTDB taxonomy): domain Bacteria; phylum Bacteroidota; class Bacteroidia; order Chitinophagales; family Chitinophagaceae; genus Nemorincola. The sequence goes on from CAIVKT010000064.1 coordinate 590, forward strand.
CGTAAGTGATCACCTCGGCATACTTGTGCGATTGGTAAGCCAGCTCACTTTTCCAGAAGTAAGCAGCCCGCTCGTAATCCGCATTCACCGGGTGTTGCAATGAAAGATCGAAATATTCCTGCGCATCTTTCACCTTGCCTGCACGGTATTGCTGCACTGCATATCCATAAGCTGCCTTTTGGTATACCGACCAGTAATCGCCTTCCCTGTGGCTTACCTCTTTGAGATGTACCAACGCACCGTCATAATCATTTGTCTTCAGCAGCAGCGATGAGATCATGGTATTGGCCTCATCCTTATTACCGGTAGATGGAAATGTTTTCAGCAGGTTGCGCAACTGGCGGAGCGCTTCGTCGTTAAAGCCTGTTTCGTAAGATATTTTGCCGTAGAGGAACATAGCTGCTTCCTGCTGTCCTTTGTTGAAGCTCATATCCGCGCATATACCGAAGGCATTGCGGGCGCTGGGCTTATCTTCTGTTTTCAGATAGCAATCGCCAAGGAGGTACATGGCGGTCTGGCCCAACGAATCACTGGTGCCGCTGAGTAATTTGAATTTGTCTACGGCCGCGTTCCAGTCATCTGTTTTGTAATCGCAGTAGGCCATTTCATACAGTTCCTGCTTGCGTATCTTGTCTTTGTGCTGGTAGTAGTATTCAAAGTATGGCTTAGCCTCTCTATACAGTGCATTCTCAAAAAGGCATTGCGCCTCCAGCAGGTGCAACTCGTTATCGTAGAACGACTTTTCTTTTCTTTTAATGAGCTCTTCGGCCAGTTTCTGCGCCTTATCGCGCGCGCCGCTGAAGTAGTATATCTCGGCAATATAGTACGGCACTATGGCGCTGTATTCCTTTTCGTCCTTTATGCGGTCGAAACTTTGCAGTGCCTGCTTGTATTTATTCTCGTTGTAAGCCAGCAAGCCGTAATAATAATTGCCCGCCATGTAGTACTTACCGTCTTTCAGCTCTTTGATCGCCAAAAGCAGTGGCTCTGCCTTATCAAACTGGCGGTTATTGAAATAGCAATACGCCAACTCAAATTTAGCATCCGCAATCTCTTTATTATCGAGGTTGCTAATGCCCGCAGATTCGTATAGAGGGATGGCCTTCGACATCATGTCGTGGCGGAAATAATACTGTGCTAATGTAAATCCAAGCCGCTGGCGGTAAGCCTCATTTGTAGTTGCCTGCATTTCGGCAACAGCATAAGGCTCGGCATCCTGCACATCTGTTTTCACCTGCGCGAGCGCCAGGAAGTATTTAGCCTTGTCTATGTCGGCACCCTGGCGTGGATAGATGCTACTACTGTCATTACTATTGATCACCTGCCGTGCCGACTGTGCAGCAAGCGCATAATGGCCTTCGTTGTATTGCTCTTCGAGCAGTATCAACGCCCTGTTTGCAGGAACATCCGGTGTGAGCACCTGCGCGAAAGAAACCGTGCCCGACAATAAAATGCCTGCTATAAAAACCGACCGTAACCTTTTTGTTCTTTGTTTTTGCAGCATCTCGCGCTATTCATTAAAAACTGTATGTCAGGTTTATGCTTGGGAAGATAGGTAATTGGTAAGTGATCTCATTAGTGATCCGGTTCACATAAAACACATTCTGGCGGTCATACACATTAGTTATTGCAAATGTGGCTTCCAGCTTGGTTTTCTTCGTCAGGATGATCTTCCTTTTCACAGAGAGATCGAGACGGTGGTACCAGGAAAGGCGGCCACCATTTATCTGGTTGGCATACAGAACGCCGAGTGTACCATTTTGCGCAGCTAAATTTCCGGCAGGCGCATTCGGCTGCGAAACAAGGGTGACATTAGGCTGCTGCTCATAATACCCCTGCGTTTGTGTGAACGGGAACGGCGAGTGGATATTAAAGCGCGCAGATACATCCCAGTTCTTCTTTTTGCCTAGCGTGTAGGAGGCTACTGCGTTGGCGTTAAAGCGGGTATCGAACGGCGTAGGGTATGTTTGTATCTTGCCTGTAGCATCTATGCTTGTGTAGTTCACATTCTGGTAACCCATAGCGCCCCACAGGTATATGCGGTCATAATTGTATTTAGCAGAAAGATCAACTCCGTTGGCAAGGCCACTGGCGGCCACAAAGTCAGGATCGGTTTCCTGTAATTTATTCCTGTTCAGTTCATCTACCTGCCCAAAGTATTTAACCCATGGCTCCAGGTTGAACTCTACCCTTTGCACATCTACTTCTATACCGCCTACCAGGTGATAGGCAGTCTGTAGGTTTGTTTTCACGGAATTGCCATGCACATCAGTGATCTGCTGGTCGGGGCTAAGGAGGAAGCCGGAGAATAAATTCACAATGTCCTGGTCTGATTTGGTGCTGATGATGTTCTGCGAATACACACCGGTAGCAGCCTTTATGCGTACATTGTCAGATATATTGTACTTGATACCCAATCTTGGTTCAGGCGATAACTTGCCCAGTTCAGAATAATATTGCAGGCGGATACTGGGTTCGAATATGAACTTACTGCTGAAATTGTGCCGCAGTGAGAAATATAATCCGGCCAGTGTGCTCTGGCCACTTTCGATGGTAGTGACGCCGGGCGAAGAATAATAGCTGAGCGCAGTATGGAAACCACTTACTTCCACACCATATTTCAACTGGCTGTAGTTGGGCAGGAAATAAGTAAAGTTGATAGCTGCTTCAAATCCATTGATCTGGCTGGTACGGGGTGTTGAGTCGAGCGGGGTGCTTTGCTGGCTGAGGCTGATGTTGTAATTAGAATAAGCAAACTTACCATCAATGAGTGAAGAGCTGTTGCCCGGAGACACTACGAATGTAGCGCCGGCACCTTGTGCCTGCCAGTGATAGTCTGCTATAGATTGGTGTGTTGTGTCATTGAGCAGGTTGGCATGGTCGTCAAAATTGAAACCGAATACGTTGAGCTTGCTGCCATTATCTGCGCTAAAGGTAACCTTACCGTACACATCAGTGAACTTGTATGGGAGGCCGCTGCTGTATGGCTCGCCGAAGCCGCCATATAATGACTTGGAAGTCTGGTCGAGGTAGCTGCTCTTTGCGGTAACAAGGTAAGTGATACCTGCACCTGTATTCTTCTTTGATTTTACGAGCGGGCCTTCCAACAGTGCGCGCGACATGATGGGCGATACAGACACAATACCCGACATCTCATTCTTATTGCCATCCTTGGTATGCACATCCACGATAGCGGAAGTACGGTTGCCATATTGGGCGCCGAAGCCCGCAGTATATACATCCACATTACGGATAGCTTCTGTTTCGAACACAGAGAACAGACCTATAGAGTGGAATGGGCTGTAAATGGTGATACCATCAAGATAGATGCCCGTTTGAGCAGGCGAACCACCACGTATATACAACTGGCCGCCCTGGTCGCCGGTGAATACCACACCGGGTATTACCTGCAGGTACTGGGCAAGGTCGGGCTCGCCGCCGGCACTGGGCAGCAGTTTCAACTCGCGTGGAGAGATGTTGGTAACACCTGTATTGATATGTGTTATCTTTTCCGTTTTCCTGCCGGATATTTCTACACTTTTCAGCTCTGTTTCTTTCTGTGCCAGCAATAATTTCTTTGTGGAAACTGCATCGGGCAGCAGGTTGACGGTAAAAGAACTGGAATCATATCCTAATGCGGTAGCTACGAAAGTATATGTGCCAGATGGAAGCGAAATTGAAAAATAGCCATTCACATCGGTCTGCACACCTGTCCTGCCATTGATCACCTGTATAGTTGTGTTGATGAGCGGCTCCCCGGTCTTTTTATCATAGACGAAGCCCTTCACTATACCGTCATGGCTTTGCGCCATCGCAACAGAAAAGAACAGGAATGTAAAAGCAGCTGCCAGGCCAATGCTTTTGCGCATAGAATAATGTTTTATAAAAATAATGTTGAGAAAGGCATTAATTCCTTAAAGGGAAAAATGCCGGGCAAAGATAGGGATAACCACAATGTCCGCAAACGCAATAAAGCGGCTGATACCATTTATTTATTTTGAATATCTGTCGCTAAAAATAAGCTTTTACCTCCCGTTATAATTTGAATTGCAACAATATTTAATAAAAAAGCTGCGAGGTGTACCACATCTTCAACAGTTTGAATTAATTTGGCATAATGAAGATATTCACAGCGGCACAAATACGTGCATGTGACGCATACACCATCAAGGCATCGGCTATGCACTCTGCCGACCTTATGGAACGTGCCGCCACCAAATGCTTTGCCTGGATAAAAGATAACTTCCACCGGGATACCCTGTTCGTGGTATTGTGCGGCACGGGCAATAATGGCGGCGATGGACTGGCCATCACCCGTATGCTACACCAGCGGGGATATGGAGTCAAAGCATTCCTGCTGCTGTTCAGCAAAGAGTTGTCGCCCGACTGCCAGGCCAACCTTAGCCGGTTACAGGCGATAGATAAAGACATTGCGGGCATTGTATATCCCGATACTTTTATCACAGACATACCGGCCAACATTGTGATCATAGATGCCATACTGGGTACCGGGCTGAGCCGCCCCGTAACCGGATGGATCGCCTCTTTCATCAACCAGATAGGCAAGCTGCCGAATAAAAAAATAGCCATAGACATACCCAGTGGGCTGCCTGCTGATGTATTGCCTGATGCCGAATCGGCGGTAATGAAAGTAGATGACACCCTTAGCTTTCAATTTTATAAACGTACTTTTCTACATGCAGAGTCTGCGCCCTATGCAGGCAACATACACTTACTGGATATAGGGCTGGATAAAACGTTCATCAACGCCACACACTCGCAATACAAGACCATTGAGGCCGATGACACTGCAGCCATATACAAACCGCGCACCCCCTTCGCGAATAAGGGAACATATGGCCATGTGCTGCTGATAGGCGGCAGCTATGGCAAGGCGGGCTCTATATCCCTCAGCTCAAAAGCTGCGCTGCGCGCAGGCGCGGGCCTGGTTACCACATTGCTACCCGCCTGCGGCTACGACACCATACAAGCGACAGTGCCGGAGGCCATGTGCATGACCAGTGGCGAGCGCTACATAGAAAAAATAGAAGGCTGGGAAAAGATGCAGGCAACCGGCATAGGCCCCGGCATGGGTACAGACGCAAAGACGGCAACCGCACTGGCGGCCTTTATAGATGCCTGTAAAACACCGGTAGTAGTGGATGCCGATGCACTGAACCTCATAGCGAGGCAACAAGACCTGCTGGCCAAACTGCCGAAGGGATCTGTGCTGACCCCACACCCGAAAGAATTTGCACGGCTGTTTGGCGAGAACACCAACAGCATGATACAACTGGACCATGCACGCATACAGGCCATGCGCTACAACATCAATATTGTATTGAAGGGCCACCATACGGTTATCGTAACCGGTGAAGGTGATTGCTGGTATAATATGACGGGCAATGCAGGCATGGCCACTGCAGGCGCAGGCGATGTGCTTACAGGCATCATCACCGGGCTGGTAGCGCAGGGCTATGAGCCGCACGAGGCCGCAATAATGGGCGTGTACCTGCATGGCCTTGCTGGCGATATTGCAGCAAAAGAAATTTCGGAGGAGGCGCTGATAGCAGGCGATATAATTGGCTCGCTGGGGAAAGCATTTTTGACGTTGAAGTAGAAGCATGTTTCTGTGCGTATATTTCACACAAAGGCGTAAGGCGATGAAAAAAAACTGCATCACG
>CAIVKT010000065.1 GCA_903906615.1 uncultured Bacteroidota bacterium
GATGAGATAAATGCCGGATGGCAGGTTGCTTACGTCTATTTTTACTTGTGGTTCGTTGTACTCTTTTTTGTATATGGTTTGGCCTAGAAGGTTGGTTATGGCGATGTGAGTGATATTGCTTGTGGAAGATATGGTGAGTTCGTTTTGGGCGTGATTGGGGAAGATTTGGCAACTATTATTTTGCATCTCTATTGGTATGGATAGCTTATAAATACTATCGCAACTGAATCCATATTTAGCTATGTACATTGTTTCTCCACCAAGAGAAATAACAGAATCAGAACCAAAATATAAGTTATCCCAAGTGTCATTACAATAATACATATTACCGAACCTATCTGACGTTAAAGAAGAATAATCATCTCCGCCGGATTTATATACGGAATATTGTTGCAAAACACCAGCGGAATTAAACTCTGCTAATAACATTGGATCTGGAGTTGATGATGAAACATAAAATATTACGCTGTCCATTCTTATTCCCGCAGCTGTATTTTCGTTATTGAGTCCTGCAGATATCCATATGTTATTAGTGACTGGATTAGCTGTAATCCCATAGATTACATTATTGACATACGCCAAACGTCCAACGTATGCCGAACTAACAGGATATATACCTTTATCCCAAATCACATTTCCCGCACTATTGTACTTTACTATAAACCCACCATCAAATATATTTGAGTCTCTCAAAGTATCTGTACCAAACGCCAGGTATGAAGAATCGTATATTAGCCCCACCAAGTAAATATCATTCAAGTTATCTGTAGTAATATGGTTAGGCATAGCGTGCCCATTTGAGTTTTTAGCCCAAATAGTGTTACACGAGGTGTCTAATTTGATTAGATAGGTTTCGTTAAATGAAAAAGAGTTGCTTGATCTAGGACAGGTTAATGTCGTGCTGCCGAAAGTTATAGATGGTGAAGCGAAACCACCAGTGGCATATACTTGATTATCATTCCCAACTACAATATCCACGCCCCAATCTTGAAGTCTACCTCCAAAGCTTTTAGCCAAAACTACACTTCCGGATGAGTTATACTTAGCAATAAATACATTCTGAGTATCAATGCTAGAATTAACTAAGGTGTAGGTGCCAATCTTGATTGTAGCATTAATATATGTTCCAATTAAATAAATATTATCTGCATTATCAACTGCTATACCTCCTCCTGAACCAAAATTAGCACCGCCAATGATATTATCTCCGGTTTTAGCCCAAATTATATTACCTAAACTATCAAATTTTAAAATAAAATAACACCCATAAGCTTCCGGTTCAAAAAATAATTCCGAATCAACATGATTATTAATTAGTAAATGCGAGCCAAAGGCAATTGAATCTGTGCAGAATGATCCTAATAAATAAACATTACCAGCGGCATCTGTAGTCATGCCTAATGGCCAAGATTGGCCATGACTACTAGCGACCGACCATTTTAAGTTGCCCCCACAATCATACTTGGCTAAAACTGTTTGTGCATGTCCACTATGGTTGTTATGATAAACGCTATCTCCTATTAAAACACTATCACCAAACCAAATTCCAGTTGCGTAAACATTTCCAAAATTATCTGCTTTTGTATTCCACCCATCTATACCTTGATCTGGACTTGTAGCACTTTTAGCCCACTGCCAGCTCTGTGCACCAACACTAAATGAACATACAAATAACGCAAAAAACATCAACCATTTCTTCATAGGGTAGATTTGAATATAATAAAGATAAGTAATTATTAAATCAAAAAAGAGATAAGCCCCGCGTTAGGGGCTTATCTCTGTATAATCTATTCAAGTATCATCTCCCTTTAGGGTCGGGGTTTTACCATCCCCCACCGGCACCGCCGCCATCGCTGCTGCCGCCACCAAAGCCGCCGAAACCACCACCGTCTCCGCCACCCCAGCCGCCGCTATCGCCGCCGCCTTCGCCCCGACCAAAGCCGCCGCCCAGCATGTTGCCGAGGAACATACCGGTCATAAAGTTGCCGAGGCCACCACCGCTCATGTAGTTGCCACCTCCGCCACCACCACCTCTGAACATCCGGATGATGAACACAATGAAAATAACCAGTATGATGATCGCGGTAATAGGCAAATGTTTTTGGCGGGGCTGTGCGTCATCGCCTTTGTATTCACCCTTGGTTACTGCTATGATGGCATCAGCCGCATCGGATAGCCCTTGGTAATAATTCCCTTCTTTGAAGGCAGGTTCCATCTGGTTACGGAAGATCTCGCCCGACTTGGAATCGGTCATTACTCCTTGCAGGCCACGGCCTACGGTTATCCACGCCTTGCGGTCGGTGATGGATACAAGTAATAGCACACCGTTGTTCTTGCCATCGGCGCCTATGCCCCAGCGGTTGAACACCTCCAACGTAAACTCTTCCACATCCTGCCCACCCAGGTCTTTGACTGTAACGATGGTGATCTGGTTAGAGGTAGATCGGGAAAATCCATCCAGCTTTTGTTCCAGTTCGTTAGCTTCATTACCTTTCAGTATACCGGCAAAGTCATTGACCAGCCTTGGCGGGTTGGGCTTTGCAGGGTAGCGGCTATCATCGGCAAAGGCATGCAGCCCTCCGATAAGCAGCAGCAAAGAAAGCCCCACAAGGCGCAGTATATATTTTGTATGGCTCATCATTTCCCAAATACTATTTCGTCAGGTAATTCATTTTTCTTTATCGCGGGGTCGTAAGGGAAATGGGTGGCCAGTGCAGTACCCAGCTCGTGTATGCAATTGCACAGTCCTTCTGTCACTTCCTTCCTTCTCAGGTGCCCGGTCAGTTTTTCTGCTGCGCCCTTCCAGAAGGCTGCGCCGCCGGCTTTTTCATAAATGGCCTTGTCGCCAAACAGCGCAAACTGCCTGTCGGTAAGCGCCACATATACTATTACGGCATTGCGGGCTACGGTCTTGTCCATACCCAGGTTCAGGAATAGCTCCTGCGCCCTGTGCAGCGGGTCCATATACGCGCAGTGGTGCTCTATGAACACGCGGATCTCGCCACTGGTCTTGCTTTCAGCCTCTTTGATGCTCGCCACTATTCGGTGGTTAGCATCATCGCTGAGCATGGGCCTTTTACGGAAGAAGGAGAACATAGTTAGTTTTTAAAAGCGTCGGGCGCTATTTTAGGTGCCTTTTGTGCATCATCATCTGCCTTGAACATTGGCTTTTCTTTGAAGCCGAACATACCCGCGAGTATATTCTTTGGGAAGTTGGTGACCTGGATGTTGTAATCAGTTACCGCCGCATTAAACTCATCGCGGGCAAACTTGATGCGATTCTCCGTGCCTTCCAGTTGGTCCTGCAGTTGTTTGAAGTTCTCGTTGGCTTTCAGTTGCGGATACTGCTCTGATACCACCATAAGGCGGCCCAGCGCCTGGCTCAACTGGCCCTGCGATGCCTGGAACTGCTGCAGTTTTTCGGGGGTAAGTGTAGAGGCATCTACCTTTATCTGCGTGGCAGAGGCGCGTGCCTGTATCACCTGCGTAAGCGTAGTGGTCTCAAAATTGGCCACACCCTTTACTACCGATACCAGGTTGGGTATCAGGTCCGACCGGCGCTGATAGCTGCTCTGTACATTAGCCCATTTCTGGTCTACGCCCACACGGGCTGTATTCATACCGTTATACCCGCATCCGCCGATACATACGATCAGCACTATGATACCGAGGGCAATTAATAATCCTTTCATTTGGTTTAAATTTTTATCAAAAGTACACTAAGCGTGGTGAATATCATATCATTAGTCGGTAAGTGTGTGTATAATGGCGGTGATTGGATGGGATTATCGGTGAATTTCGGAGTTTATACCTTTACTGGGCATATTCCCACTGGCGCGAGTAATTATGTAAGAAAAGCATAGTGCAGTATGTGCGGTCATCCTAATCAATTAGGAGCCGAAATTTTTAATTTAGTACGCGATAACTCTTGGTTTCGCAATTATTAACAATTAAAAGACTGCACTATGCCGAATACAAATTTGCAAAATTCTATTGACTTTAATGGTCAGAAATTTTATGTTGGCCTTGATGTCCACAAAAGATCGTGGGCCGTAACCATTCGCAGCCTTGGAATGCAGGTTGCTCATTTCACTCAGCCTCCCAGTACTGATGCATTAGTGACGTATCTTAGAAAGAACTTCCCCGGAGGACTTTATTTATCAGCATATGAAGCTGGCTTTTGTGGTACTGCTATCCATGACCAACTTTGCAAATTGGGTATCCGCAACATATTGGTAAATGCTGCGGATATACCTGCTACAGACAAGCAAAAAAAGAATAAAACAGATTTACACGATAGTCGTGCCATAGCTTCCTTTTTGGAGCAAGGTGCGTTGAAAGGTATTCATGTGTTGACCCGAGAACAACAGGAACTACGAAGTTTATTTCGTTTGAGGGAAAGTAAAGTCAAAGACGTAACCATAGCGAATAACCAACTTAAAGGCTTCTTGATGTTTTTTAGCATTGATCTACCTGAAACTGTTTCTCGGAAAGAATATTTATCCCTCAAAGCGCTGGAGTGGTTAAGCAATCTTGAACTGGCTTGCTCTGCAGGCACTATTACTTTAAAACAACATATTGAAGAACTGAAATATCAACGTAAAACGCTCTATCAAATAACTAAGGTTCTACGAGAGCAAATTCAGGAGACCTACACCAAAACCTACGAGTGTTTACTTTCCGTTCCTGGCATTGGA
>CAIVKT010000066.1 GCA_903906615.1 uncultured Bacteroidota bacterium
CGGACTATAGTCGAGGCTACCATCATTAAGTATATCCGACTCTATGCTCTTGAATATCTTAAAGGGTGCCAGCTTTGCATTCAGGGCATCTATCTCCTGGTGCTGGGCAGCCACCTGGTCCGGCTTCAACCCACCGGCATAAAAAGCAGATTGTGAGTGATCGCTCAGTACCAGGTATTCAAAGCCTTGCTTGATAGCAGCCTCAGCCATTTGGATGATGGTATGCTGTCCATCGCTGGCGGTGCTGTGGCTGTGTATAATGGCCTTTATGTCACCGGGCTGTATGACCTTTATGATCTCGTGCTTCGCGGCCTTATCCAGTATGCCCGCCGTTTCCCGCTGCATAGCAGGGATGAAGGATAGTTGGTTATCTGCAAATATCGCGTCCTCGCTCACCGGCTCATCAGCCAGCTTATATTTTTGCAGGAATGCCTCTAAGAAGTCATTACTGCCCGTAGTGGTAAACAGCTTATTATAAAAATGAGTCCTGGTAGAGGTATAAAATTTCAATCTTGGCGATCCGGGTATATGTACAGTAAGCACACCTTCCTCTATATCAGTGATCACCACATCGGTCATTGCTTCAAATTCGCTGTTCAGTTGCGCGGTATCAATGTCGGTCACTATCTCTACAAACTCCACTGTTTCGCTCTGCCGCCTGATGTCGCCGGTAAGTGCGAACAACTGCTGCGGATACTTCGCCTGTAGCCGCGCCATCACAGCCTCGCCTACCACCTCTACCTCGGCCCACAAATGGAAGCCAAGGTTCTGCTTGAAGTACACAATGCTTTGCAGTATGCTGTCCTGCGTTTTAGCGCCAAAGCCTTTGAGCGCCACCAGCCTATTCTCATTGCAGGCATACTCCAGCTCGCCCAGCGATTCTATACCCAGCTCCGTCCATATCACGCTGATCTTCTTAGGGCCGAGTCCCTTTATACCCAGCATATCTATGATACCCGGCGGCGTTTTGGACATAATATCCTCCAGCGCATACATGGTACCCGTTTGTTGCAGCTCGCGTATCTTCTTGCCTATGGCATCGCCTATGCCCCGCAAGCCAAACAGCTCGGCATCGGTCATAGTTGCCAGGTCGGTAGGCAGCCGCTCTATATTAAAAGCCGCAGTGCTGTACGACTTCGACTTAAAGCTATTCTCCCCATGTATATCCATCAGTTTCGACAGTATGGAGAATTGGTCGGCTATTTCGTAATTATTCATTGAATCTGTAAAGTGTCCTTCAAAAGTAAGAAGATATTACCATCATTTTCCCCCACCCAATCCACAATTCGCGACCCTCCCTGCCTCTCCACTCAAATACAAACTTTATTTACCTTTTCCATCATTACATTTGCCACCAAAGCAAGATTCTCTAATGATATATCATATAGTTACCGGCGATGTGGCTGCTGCCCAACTCAGTGAAGCAATAGCATCCGAACCAAGTATGGAAGGCACAGTGCTTGTGGTGAAGGACGTATTGTGTGTAGGCCCGTTGCAAAAAGAAGAAGGACAGAAGTTCTCCGAGCTGCGCTCGGCCTTTTGGCAAGAGGTAGCGCCCAACGAAAAAGCGCCCATACAGGTAGATGATATGGAGCGCCTGCTGGAGGTGAGCGCCAAAATGGCCAATGACGAAGAAGCCAAGGCGTGGCTGTGGCTGGCACCCTGGCCTACCGATGTATGCACCTATTACTGGACATTAAAATACCTAGGCAAGTACCCCGGCCGCCTCTTTGTGGTAAATATAGCCGGACTCCCCTTCCTTGATGAGAATGGTAAAGTGTTCTTCCCCAAAAGCCTGGGCGAGATAAAGCCCCGCGAACTGGTAAAAGCCCGCAAGCTGGCCCGCATGGTAACAAATGCCGAGCTGGAAGTAGATGGCGACGAATGGAAGAAACTCGTAACACAAAACGCGGGCAACCGTATACTGGAAGGCGGCAAGCGCATCTTATCCAAACCGGACGAGCACTACGACAACCAGCTACTGGGTTTCTGTACTTACCAATTCCAAAAGGCGTCGAAGGTCATCAACCAGGCCCTCGCCAAATTCAGTATACCGCCCGGTGATGTGTACCTCGGCTGGCGCCTGCGCAAAATGGCCGATGCCGGCCGACTGGAGCTACAAGGCGACACAACAAAGGCCCTCAAAGACTTTGACGTGAAGCTGCCAGGCGATGGAACTAATGCGCAGTATGCGTTACCGTTGTAACTTGTTATTTGCAATTCAGTAGAAGTGCTTAACTTTATATCAAATAAATGTTGTGAAACCTCAATATACATATGACAATAATGGCAATCCGCTTGGTGTATTTATTCCTATAAATGACTGGAATAATATTGTAGAAAAACATCCGGAGATTGAAGATGTCCCGCAATGGGAGAAAGACCTTATTGATGAAAGACTGGATTTTATCAAAAAACACCCGGAGCAACTTATTCCAATAGAAGATTTCATTGCAGAATTAGATAAGGATGACTAAGTATAAGTACTACATCATTCCGCAAGCAGCTGTTGAATTTCGTCTTGCTCGCGAATGGTATCAAGCACAGCAAGTAAATGGGCTAAGCCGACGTTTTTCTTTATCTGTTAAAGACTGCATTAACCGGATCAGGCAAAATCCATTTGCGTTTTCATTCAGATACAAAGATGTGAGAGTAGCTCATACAGATACATTTCCTTATTCTATCCACTTCTATCTTAACGGCGATACTATTATTGTTACTTCTATTATTTTTCAAGGGAGAAATCCATTAATTTCTCGCAATAGGATGTAATGTTCGTGATAAGAAAATAAACCCCAAACCCCTAAAGGGGCTTCCCCTCATTGCGTAAAGAAACGATGGGAATTGCAAAACAAAAAAGATAACAACATAAGAAGCCTTAATTGCACCGCATTTTAGGTACTCCTATACGTCCTAAGAGAAAGCCCCGGAACAAGGTCCCGCATTTTCTGCGGGAGGGGTTTGGGGTCTTTCCTACTCCCGATGGAGAAGCACCGGAACAAAGTCCCGTATTTTCTGCGAGAGGGGTTTGGGGTTCTTCCTACACCCATGGGAAAGCCCCCTTCAGGGGGTTGGGGGTTTTTCGTACCTTTGCACCCTATGCAATACGACCTGCCCCTCGTAGAAGAGAAAGTGAAGCCCCACCAAGTCACAACCCTGCATTTGGTGAGTGCGCTGGCATTTTTGGTAGCGGGGCTTATTATAGCTGTTTATAACTATACGATCCCTGCGTGGGGTGGCGCCTTGCTGGTGGCAGGCGTGCTGCTCACCGGCTTTACCATTTTTAAGAACAAATGGGTTACCGGCAACGGTAATACGCCCCTGCGCATCGCCGAGCTGATCGTAGCCGCCACCGTGGCTATATACTCCTACCTGCTGCACTGGAAGTTCCCTATGGGTATTTTTAGCGTGCTGAGTGCGGCCATCATTTTCGCATTGTATTGGGAGCGAAAGGGCAGCAGCGCCTTGTACATACACATCAGCGATAAGGGCGTGAACCTGCCCGTTACCTCGCGCAAACGATTTATACAATGGCAGGAAATAGACCAGGTGGTGCTGC
>CAIVKT010000067.1 GCA_903906615.1 uncultured Bacteroidota bacterium
ACCTAACAGCTACACCAACTCTACCGCGGTTCCGGTAACTGTTAACTACAACTAATCTAACTTAAAAGTCGAAAGTTAATCGTTCGATAAACTCACGACAACTTTAAAGTTTTTTCATAGAACGCCCCGCAATTGCGGGGCGTTTCTCTTTATGCAGGAAGCATTTACTGTACGAATGCATATTATTTCTTCTTGCTGAAAAAGTCTTTCAGCTCGCGGCTCATTTGCTCGCCTCTTTTTTTGAGGTCTTGCAACTCGTTGCCCACATTGCGGCTGATGTCGTGAAACGTAACGGGGTTGCCGTTGTTCATGTTAAAGAGTTCCTCCCTACTTTTGGCCACCGGTATCACTATCCACGCTATGATATAGGTAAGGAACCCGATACCGAACGTGAGCAGCAACACCACCATCACTAAGCGGATGATGATGGGGTCTATATCAAAGTAGTGAGCTACGCCGCTGCATACACCGCCAAACACTTTATCATACGGGTCGCGCAGCAGGCGGTCGTGCGAATAGGGGTATTGCCGCCCCTGGTTGGCGCTCTGCCATCCGCCGCCGGGGTTAGTACGGTTGCTTTGCTGCCATCCGCCGCTGCTGCTTGTTGCGCCCGATGCGTGATCACGCAGGTCGCTCGCCGAGCCAAGGGTGTCTATCACTTTCTGCACATCGGCTCTGTCTATGGCCGGCACACCGCCTTGCAGGCGTATGGCAAACAGCTCGGCTATGCGGTTCTCTATGTCTTCTATGATCTCCCGCCCGTCGTCGCCCACAAACTGGCGCTCCAGGGAGTTGAGATAATCTTTAAGTACGGTATAGGCATCTTCTTCTATAGGCAATACCTGTCTTGCGATGTTTATCTGGATGATACGTTGCATGAAATTGTTTTTTGTGGTTATGGTTATAATGAAACTGTGAGGTCATTTACTGCTTTGCTGAGTTCGTCCCACGTGGTGCGCAGCTGCTCATAAAATTTGAGCCCCTCTGCAGTGAGCGTATAATACTTGCGGGGTGGCCCGCTGAGCGACTCCTCCCACCGGTAGCTGAGCATTTCTGCATTCTTCAGCCGGGTGAGGAGGGGATATAGTGTGCCTTCCAGCACCACCAGTTTAGATCCCTTCAGTTGCTCTAATATATCACTGGGGTAGGCCTCCTGCTGGCGCTGTATAATGCCCAGTATGCACAGATCCAGCAAGCCCTTTCTCATTTGCGATTCCGTATTCTCTATTGCCATTGCGCTTCGATTTCGGCACAAAGGTAGGCAAACTATGGTATTATGCAATACATAGTACCTTGTTTTGTGAAAAATCACGTCTTTGGGGTGGTATTACCGGATGAAAGAAGGAGTTTTTTACATATTTTTGTAGGAATACGTGAAACCGACCTTATTTTGGAAGAAAAATTTCGTTTAGACCGCACCGCATTTAAAGCCACTACCGCCGGGGAAGCAGATGACCATGTAACAGAATGGCGGGATAAAACACCGGGAGAAAGGCTGGCGGCTGCGTGGTTTCTTATCAACCAGGTATATGGCACCACTTCAAAGACAAAAGTAGATAGAACGGTATTTTCAAAAAGGAGAAGAGAATGATCAATATTTTTAACGATGATTTCAGGGATTTTATAGGCTGTTTTAATAAACATAATGTGGAGTATATTTTGGTCGGAGGTATGGCTGTGATCCTAAATGGTTATATCAGGACAACAGGCGATATGGATGTCTGGGTAAAAAAAACACCAGGAAATTACAAAGCGATCGTTACTGCATTTTATGAATTTGGAATGCCGGTTTTTGATATGGTCGAAGAGAAATTCCTGGATGATAAATTTGACGTGTGGAGTTTTGGTCGCGATCCTGCGAGAATAGATCTGATGACAGAAGTAAAAGGCCTCGATTTTGACGAGGTGTATGAAATAGCCCAATACTATACGGAAGAAGGGGTCACGTTCCGGTTTTTACACATGAATAGCCTCATTGCCGCCAAAAGGGCATCGGGCAGGTACAGAGACCTTGATGATATAGAGCAGTTGGGAAAGAAATAAGTTTACTATAAAAACACCCCAAAATGAAAAAGACGATCAACCTCATCCTGCCTGCACTATTGCTCTTAGTGAGTGTACACACAGATGCACAATACAAGCACAGAAAGGCCGATGCCCATGCGCCCGGGGAGGATATATACAGGCACTATACCGGTACTATCGATGGCAGAAAAATTGCGCTCGACCTGAGATGGGGGTGGCAGGGTGGGTCAAATTACGGAGGCAGTACTTATTATTATACCGATGAGCCGGGCAATCATTCTTTCGATATCTATGAGCCGGAAACATTTGACCATGATGCAACCTTAAACGCAAAAGATGTTATAATAACGCAGTTCGGCCAAATGTTTGGAGACAGGGATGTTCCATCTCCCAAATGGCAATTTACTTTAAACGGCAACAAACTTAATGGTACGTGGGTAAGCGCTGATGGCATCACTAACGCTACTGTTGCATTGACAGAAGATTACAGTAACTCTTACCCGATGGATCTGGTTATATTCAGGGATTCGATTTACTACAAAAGCGAAACAAACTCAATGCCTGCAAATGGTATTTTTACTTATTCAGCGCCATCTTCATCCTGTAACAGTAATGACGGTAATTTTATTAAAAGAGCAGAGTTCAGATTTTTGCATGGTAATGGTGAATACAACGAACCTACAGACGTGTTGACCAAAAAGTATGCAAAGGCTTTGTTTGCTAAAAATATAAAGACCTATGCAGATACTGCAATTAAAAAGTCCGACAAAGCTGCTTTTGGTATGTGTTCACTGATGCCGGTATACAACGATGAGGGCCTGCTGGTATTAAAGGAATCGCACAGTGTTAATTTTACGAATGAACAAGTGGCCTATTTATGCCTCGATGTACGCAATCAAAAGCAACTGGAGCTGAAAGATATGCTGGTGGCTAACACTAACGTGCTTTCTCCTTTACTGGAAAAGGAGCTTAGAAAAAAATACAAGCTTGACCCATCAAAAGACCTTAAAACATGGCTGCTCAAAAGTAAGATACCCGTTACCTCAAATGCCTATCCGGCACATAAAGGGATTGTATTTACATACAACCCCGGGGAGCTATTGCCAAACGATAATGTAGACATATTTCTTTCTTATGATGATCTGAGAAATTTGCTGACAGAAGACTTCAAAAAACGCATAGGCATGTGATGACTCCCCCGCAGGCACTGTTTTTGCATGGAATGGATAAACTACCAGCGCTATGCAGCATATTCAATTCATACCAATGGCTACAAAAGAGATACCTGAAATGCCACAGGAAATGCCACAACAACCGGCCACTTCCCCGGAGGTAGAACCAATACCGGAAGAAAAGCCGGTAATACCCGAGCGCCCTGAGGTAACACCCGGCAAAGAAACACCTACGGTTATACCTATCAGGAAAAGCTAACATTATATTTTGCGCAGCACAGCCACGCTGTTAGCCACGGCTTTTAAGCCTTGGTATATGAAAATAATGTTGGCTTTAGCCAAAATTCTCGCGAGGGATTTTAAGCAGCCACGAGGCGTATATAGGGATATTAGCTTCTCACCGTTTTGCGCATCTTATTTTTCAGCGAGCTTATTTTGTCTTTAGTATCCTGTTTTAGTACCAATGCGCAATTCTCTACCAACAGCCCGCCTATAATGCCTATAACCCCGTATACCAATAACCTTGATGCTTTCATAAATGTGTTTTTTGGTTGAATACCTAAAAACCCTGCCAAGGGGATATGTGGTATATTTTATGCGGTATTTCCTCATCTTTGCACCATGCCGTTCCAAAAAATACGATCTGAGGATATCGCTTTCTTCAAAACCATACTGGAAGACAAATATGTGCTGGCCGATGACGAGAACCTCGCCCGCTGCGCCAGCGACCAGACCGAAGACCTGCACTACCTGCCCGAGCTGGTGCTACAGCCCCGCACTGCCGCGGAGATAAGCAGCATTATGAAACATTGCAATACCCACAACATACCTGTAACCCCACGTGGCGCAGGCACGGGCCTCAGCGGCGGCGCATTGCCCGTGCATGGCGGCGTGCTGCTGGATATGAAGCGCTTCAACGAGATACTGGATGTGGACAAGCGCAATTTCCAGGTAACTACAGAGCCGGGCGTAATAACACAGGAGCTACAGGAACAGCTGAAAGCCGAAGGGCTTTTTTATCCCGTAGACCCTGCCAGTAAAGGCTCTTGTTTTATTGGCGGCAATGTGGCCGAGAACTCGGGCGGGCCAAGGGCGGTAAAGTATGGCGTAGTAAAGGACTATGTGCTGAACCTGGAAATGGTATTGCCCAATGGCGAGGTAATATGGACGGGCGCCAATGTGCTGAAAAACGCTACCGGCTACAACCTCACCCAACTGGTGGTGGGCAGCGAAGGCACGCTGGGTATCATCACAAAAATTGTATTGCGATTGATACCTGCCGTGAAGCACGACCTGCTGCTGTTGGTGCCTTTCCGTAAGGCAGTGGAGGCATGTGCCGCCGTGAATGCGATCTTCCTGGCGGGCTACACACCTTCCGCGTTGGAGTTTATGGAGCGCGATGCGCTGGAGTGGTCTATGAAATATGTGCAGTCTGGCGGAGTCCCGATAGCTATCGGAATGCAGGAAGATATAGCCGCCCACTTGCTGATAGAAGTAGACGGCAACCATATGGACGAGTTGTACCGCGATGCCGAAGCCATAGCGCAACTGGTGCAGCAGTATGATATAGGCGAGGTGCTCTTTGCCGACAGCCACGAACAAAAGCAAATGCTGTGGACACTGCGCCGCAAGGTGGGTGAGGCCGTAAAAAGCAATTCGATATACAAAGAAGAAGATACAGTGGTGCCACGGGCCGAACTGCCCGAGCTGTTACAGATCATCAAAGACCTGGGCAGGGAATATGGTTTTCAGTCGGTATGCTATGGCCATGCCGGCGATGGCAACCTGCATGTGAACATTGTAAAGGGCAATATGAGCGATGAGGACTGGCAGCACCGGCTTCCGCAGGGTATCCGCAAGCTGTTCAAAGAAGTGGTGCGTATGGGCGGCACTATATCCGGCGAGCATGGCATAGGCTTGGTGCAGCGGGAATACATGGATATTGCCTTCAGCAGCGTGCAAATGGGGCTGATGCGGCAGATAAAGAATGTTTTTGACCCTAATGGCATATTAAACCCAGGCAAGATATTAATGTCATAAGACTAACCTAAAAAAGCTATGCGGCTACGCCTTGGATAGTTTTTTTATAGTAACTTTGAACATATAAACTATTTCTATGAAGAAGATCATGCTGATCGTGTTGCTGTTTACTGCTTACAATTACGCCTCGGCGCAGGATGTATATACCAGCTCGGGCAAGCAGGGCTACCAAAAGAAAACAAAGAAGACAAAGGGCTACGATCCGGATAAGCTGATTATCGGTGGGGGGCTGAATGCCGGTGTCGGTGGTGGATACGCAGATGTAGGTCTGTCACCAATGGTCGGGTATAGGTTCACAAATCGGTTTATGGCCGGTGTGGGGTTGGGTTATGAATACTCCCAGGCACCTGATTTTGATTTTTCAACGTATACTACCACTTATTATGACCGCGAGAATATCATTTATCCCAACCTTTGGGCGAAATTTATTGTGTGGAGGAACTGGTATGTTACCGGCAATTTTGAGTATGACCTTATTTCGGCTCGGGTTCCATATGCAGACTACAGCACTGGTAGCCTGAATATCGGATCAGAAAAAATAAATGTGAATGTGCCATGTATGTTGATGGGGGTAGGCCTCAGGCAGCCTCTTGGTGGCCGCGTCTCCGTTTTCATCGAAGCTTTATATGACGTGCTGCAACAGAATTACAGTCCATATTATGGTCAGTTCCCAATTTTACGGGTAGGCTTTGCAACAGGTCTTTAATTCAATTCTGTATATCTTTATGCTTTGCCGATCATAATTGGCAAAGCATTTTATTTTCTACTACATGGGTGCATGGCTGCTGTTATTTATTGTTGTTATTTATTTCGCGGTACTGCTGGGCATAGCGTTCTATACTTCGCGGCACTCTACCAATGAGTCTTTCTTTATAGGCAACCGCAACAGCAAGTGGTGGCTGGTGGCCTTTGGCATGATCGGCACTTCACTCTCCGGTATGACGTTCATCTCCGTACCCGGCACTGTAGGCAAGGCGGGGTTCGATTACTTCCAGGTGGTCATCGGTTACTTCATCGGTTACTTTGCGGTAGCATTCATATTGCTGCCGCTCTATTACCGCATGAAGCTCACCTCTATCTACACTTACCTCGATCACCGGCTTGGCGGCACTTCTCATAAAACAGGTGCATTGTTTTTCATCCTCTCCCGCACGCTGGGGGCTACGTTGCGCTTATATCTCGTTATCAAAGTGCTGGAAAAATTTGTACTCAGCGGTATGGGTATTCCGTTCGAGGTAACTGCTATAGTGATACTGGGCCTGATACTGCTTTATACCTTCCGTGGAGGCGTAAAGACCATTGTATGGACAGATACTTTGCAAACCACTTTTATGCTGCTGGCCCTGGTAGTGTGCGTGGGCTTTATCATCCACTCCCTGAACTACGATATGGGCACGGCGTGGCAGGCTATGCAGCAAAAGAGCTATACCCGTATATGGAACACAGACCCGCTGAGCCCCGGCTTCTTTATGAAGCAGATATTGGGTGGCGCATTCATCACCATAGCCATGACCGGTCTGGACCAGGAGATGATGCAAAAGAACATCAGCGTCAGCAACCTGCACGACTCTAAAAAAAACATGCTCACCCTTAGTTTTTTGCAGGGTGTAGTAGTGTTCATTTTCCTCTCGTTAGGTGGGTTGCTGTACCTGTATGGTATGAGCAAGGGCGGCGTTTTTCAGCAGGTGATGGTGAATGGCAAAATGCAAATGCAGTTCGTACTCAATGGCAAAAACATCATGGGCGACGACCTTTTCCCTGTACTCGCACTGCAATACATGCCTCCGTTCATCGGTATCATCTTTATCATCGGCCTGATCTCGGCATTGTTCCCGAGTGCAGATGGTGCGCTTACAGCCCTTACCTCGTCGTTCTGTATAGACATACTGGGCATCCGCCGTAAAGAGGGTATGACCGAGCAGCAGCAAAAACGCATCCGCCTCATTGTCCATAAAACATTCGCGCTCGTGTTCCTGGCGTGTGTGTTCATCTTCCGGTACATAGATAATGGCTCGCTGATACAGTTATTACTAGTTGTGGCGGGTTATACATATGGCCCATTACTGGCGCTGTTTGTGTTCGGCATCTTCACTAAGCGGCAGGTGCGCAGCGAGCTGGTTCCTATTGTGTGCATAGCCGCGCCCGTGCTGTGCTACATACTAAAGCAGTACGATACCAAATGGCTGGGTGGCTATGCCATAGGCACAGAGCTGCTCATCATCAACGCAGGGATCACTTTCTTACTCTTATTATTATCTTCTAAAAAGAGCCTCTCCGCCGGAGGCACATCCTGAAAATGAAAGACCAACTGACCAATTTTAAAATGCGCGACTGGACGGAGACCAAGGCACACTCCAGCTGGCAGATATTCAAGATAATGGCTGAGTTTGTGCAGGGCTTTGAGACCCTCGCCAAGATAGGCCCATGTATATCTATCTTCGGCTCGGCGCGTACCAAGCCGGGGCATAAGTATTACGAGCTGGCGGTTGAGATAGCCAAGCGGCTGGCCGAGCAGGGATTTGGCATCATCACAGGTGGTGGCCCCGGCATCATGGAAGCAGCCAACAAGGGCGCCAGCATCGCATCCGGCCGCTCGGTAGGCCTCAATATAGACCTGCCTTTCGAGCAATCGCAAAACCCGTATATAGATGGCGACACGTCTATGAATTTCGACTACTTCTTTGTGCGTAAGGTCATGTTCACCAAGTATTCGCAGGGCTTTATTATGATGCCGGGCGGATGGGGCACTATGGATGAATTCTTTGAAGTGGCCACGCTGATACAAACCCGCAAATTCACACAAACGCCCATGATCTGTATCGGATCGGCATATTGGAATGGCCTGTTCAGTTGGATGAAGGAAGCCATGCTGGAAACGGAACACAATATCAGCCCCGGCGATATGGAACTGATCAAAATATTCGACACTGCCGAAGAAGTGGTGACCTACATGACCGAGTTTTACACACACAACAAACTGCAACCTAACTTTTAATAATGACCACATCGCTGCTGTCGAGGCAAATAGAAGACTACACCGAACGGTACACCACACCACCCTCAATAGTGTTGGCGGAGCTGAACCGCCAAACCAATCTGAAGCGCGGCGATGCGGTGATGATCTCCGGCCACATACAAGGTGCCTTCCTGCAAATGATAGCCCACATGGTGCGGCCAAAGCAGGTGCTGGAGATAGGCACCTTCACCGGCTACTCTGCCATATGCCTCGCGCAGGGCTTGCAGGATGGCGGTCACTTACATACAATAGAAATAGACGAAGAGCTGGAAGACATGGCCGCCGAATACATAACCAAGGCCGGCCTGCGCGATAAAATAACCCAGCACATCGGCCCGGCAGCAGACATCATAGCCACAGTGCCCGGCCCCTTCGACCTCGTATTCATAGATGCCGACAAGCAAAACTACGAACGCTACTACGACCTCGTATTCCCCAAGCTATCCATAGGCGGCATCATCATTGCCGACAATGTACTTTATGATGGCGAAGTGGTGTTGCCCATAGAACAGCAAAGCAAGAATGCACAGGCCATACAAGGCTTTAATAATAAGGTGAAGGCCGACAAGCGGGTGCAGCATTTCCTCGCGCCAATACGAGATGGGTTGATGGTGGTGCGGAAGGTGAGCGAGTAAGTGTATATTTTAGAACTCAAAAGCATGAATAGAATTGTAGGCGTATTATTGGTGTTTTCCCCTTTCTGTTGCACAGCGCAAAAGTTTATTGAAGAAGATATTATAAACAAGATAAGCACCTGTTGGGAGCCAATTGGCAACTATGTTGAGCAAGATACCAGGTGGTCGCCTCAACAAATCAAACAATTTAAAACGCAAAGAGTTTGTATAGACAATCATGAAATCGACGAATTTTTCGATACTTTGTACTCGCTTTCTTTTGAAGTAAAAAAACAAGCTTTAAGTGAACTGCAATGGCAAAAGAAGTATATCGGAACAAAAGAAGATAGTCTTTTTCAAATTACCATCTCTGGGAATTGTTATTCGAGATCTACAAGGAACTGGTTTGAGACCACATCATTTGTTTATTACGATGGGAAATACCTGTTTATTATGGATGAAGGGATGGCAGTAAGATACAGAGAGATAAAAAATGTAAAAAGGACTCCAAAATAATTTGTGTCCCCGTAGAGTCTCTTCGCTCCTTCAGCGAAGGACTCTACGGTTCGCGTAGAACAGGCAACACATTCGCGGCACTCGTGCAAAACTTCACTCCACCTCCTCTACAACAAACTTCTTCCCGTTCAGCTCAAACGCATACCCCACCTGTTGCCCCATCAGCTTTGCCCCTATAGGCGATGCGGCAGATATAGCGTAAAAGCTGGTATTGTCTGCCTTTAGCGGCCCTGCGCTTATGGCTATGTAAAAGTTCCCGTTATTGGTATATACAATTGATCCCGGTATCGCCACTGCTCCCGTTTGCGTAGGGGACAGGTGTTCGAGTGTTGCCTTAAGTTTATTCAATTCGTTCAGCCGTCCCTGGTTCTGGTTTATTTCCTGCTGCATCATTTCGCGGCCGGTCTCACATTTGTCGCCTGCGCTGCTTTTTGTATCATTGGCGGCAGCATCTTGTGCTTCTGCTATTACCTTTTTTATTTCCGTCTCTCGTTTGCTGATGTAGTCGCTGCAAAGCAGGTATAGTTGTTCTTTTAATGCCGCCATTTTGTAGTATTGCAGCAACAAGATATGGAATCTGCACTGATCTAAAACCATTTATACATTAAATCCCTTCTCGAGCCTTTCGGCTAAAGCCAACAAATGTTGCTTTAACCACGCTTAATCCCGATAGCTATCGGGAGTGGCTACTGGTGTGGTTTTAATGTCCAAATGGTATAAAACAACCTCTATCGGATGGTTACTGTTGGTTTGGTGTTGAGCAGCGTGATAATTACCCATTCGCGGAAAAAAAAACATTTTGAGTAATTTTTGAGTGCCGTTTTTTGTAAAATGCTTTGCCGGCGAGGGTTTCGGCCGATTTGCATTTTTACACCTTTTTACCCATTCTTACCCATTCTTACCGATTGTTACTCATTGTTGCTGCAGAATGAGTATTTCCTTTAAAAGTACTTTTGAGGATTTTGGTATCAATGATGTTACAAAGGTGAGTGATAATGCCGTTGCGCGCAAAATGAATATCTATGACAGCGCGATATCTGTGCTGTCATAGACACCTGTGCGCCTATGATAGAAATTATTTTGGCCGTAAATGGTTGAGGTAAAGCACTTTATATATAAGGAGTTGCTACGCTTTTGGCAAAGTGGCTTTATAGTGTATTTGAGGGGTTTCTAAAATACACATTTAAATGTTTTGTGATCGTTGTAAGGCGAAGTTTAATTCAGGATAGGCCCGGCTACCTTTTTACAGGTCTTTAACACTATACATTGTACATTTGCGCTATAACCACCAGATATTGTTGATGAAAAAATATATACTATACTGCCTTGCAGTTCTGTTGCTTACCGCCGTTAAGGCAAGTGCGCAGGACCCCGGCTATACCGAGCGGGCTAAAAAGTATATAGAGCAATACGCGCCCTATGCCATAGCCGAGCAAAAAAGGGCAGGTGTACCGGCATCCATAACACTGGGGCAGGGCATATTGGAAACAGAGGCCGGAGCCAGCGAGCTGATGGTGCAGGCCAATAATCACTTCGGCATCAAATGCAAGAACGGCTGGACGGGCGAAACCTTTTTGCATGATGATGATGCGCCGGGCGAGTGTTTTAAAAAATACAAATGCGCCGAAGACTCCTACAAAGACCACTCGGACCACCTGAAGCGGAATCCCAGGTATTCGCCCTTGTTCGCTATATCGCAAAAAGATTATACGGGCTGGGCTGTAGGCCTGAAAAAGTGTGGCTATGCCACCAACCCGCAGTATGCGCAGAGGCTCATCAACATCATTGAGAATTTCGGCTTGCAGGAATATACGATCGCGGGCATGGAAAACATCGCAGTACCGGTATCCTACGAAGAGAAATTGGTAGTACAGGCAGATCCCCTGGAAGATACCTCGAAAAAACCACCAGTGCAGGCAGATACCATGATAACGGTAGAAAAGCAGGAAGGTGAAACGATGATACAGAAATTTGCCGATAGCACGCGTCGTCATCTTGATCCCGAGAAGCCTGGATGGCGTCGGGAACCAACTATCATGCAAAAACTGGCCGACAGCGCACGGCAGGTAATAACGCAGCCAAATGAAGCCCCGGTGCAAGCAGCAGAGCCGGAACATAATTCGGACAGCGCATTTGCTAACAGCAAGATACTTGTAGTGAATGGCCTCAAAGCTTTTTATGCCTACAAGAACGATATGCTGCTTCAATACGCGGTGAAATATAATGTGCGCTACCCCAAGCTGCTCGAAATGAATGACCTCCCCGATGGCCCGCTGCCCTTTGATACCTATGTGTATATAGAGAAGAAGAGAGGTATAGGCGCGCATGTGAGCCATGTGGTGAGGCAGGGCGAAGACCTGCTGATGGTATCGCAACTGGAAGGCATACAACTGAAAAGGCTGATGGCGCTGAATATGATACTGCCCCGCGAAGAGCCTGTGGCAGGCGCTGTGCTGCAATTGCAAACCATGGCCACACACAAGCCACAGGTAACACAAAGCGGCATGGCAGCACACACAGGCAACGCCATAGCCAATGGCAGCGACAACCCCGGCAACGATGCCGACTTTATAGCCACCGGCAATCCAAAGCCTGTTGAAGAGCGAAAGCATACCACAGCAAGGCCGGTAAAGAAAACGCCGCCGGTAGTGGCAGCGCGCCCTGCCCCACCTGTGAAACCGGTACTGACACCCAAGGTGGTGACGGACACCGTGGTAGCCGCCACAACAGAAGATGGAGAAGCGCCCAAACAAGAAGACCTGAGCGGACTAAAAGCCGAACTGGACAAAGTAGTATATGCAGATGACAGCAAGCTGATAGCAGAGAACAAGCCGGCCGCAGAGCCAGCCGTGGTGAACAAAAACAAGACCTATACTGTAAAGAAGGGAGATACATCGTTTTCCATTGCTAAGAAGAACGGAATCACTATTGCACAATTGATGAAGTGGAACAGCATGTATGGCGGCGATGTGAAGGTAGGGCAGGTGCTGCGCGTAAAAGAATAGCTGATGGCCGATATACGCATACACGATAAGCGCTTCACGCCATTCATTACTGCTACAGAGATAGAGCAGCGTGTACGCGCGCTGGCAGCCCTCATCAATACTGACTATGCGGGTAAGAACCCATTGCTCATAGGCATACTCAACGGCTCTTTTATATTTGCCGCCGACCTGTTTCGAGGGCTTACTATTGAGGCTGAGATATCGTTCATCAAGCTGGCCTCTTATAAAGGCACATCCTCATCGGGCCACGTGGTTACGGCCATAGGGCTGGAAGAAGAGCTGCATGGCCGCCATGTGATCATTGTAGAGGATATTATAGACACCGGCAAAACGCTACACTCCTTTCTGCCGGGGCTGCAACAGCGGCAGCCCGCTTCTGTGAAGATAGCTGCCTTCCTCTCCAAGCCCGGTGCGCTGCAATATGATGTACGCGCAGATTATGTGGCCTTTGAGATAGCCAATAAGTTTGTAGTGGGCTACGGGCTGGACTATGACGGGCATGGGCGTAATTACCCTGATCTGTACCGGTTGAAAGATGCCGATTTTTGAGTAACTTTGAGTGAGAGATTTTTAACCGCGAAGGCGCAAAGTCGCTAAGCCGATATTAGCAACATAATGAAGAATAAGTCGCAGATCATATTTCTCTTACTTGCGCTGTTGGCTATCACCGCCTGCAAAAACACCTGGAGCCGGGAAGATAAAGCCACTTTTTACGAGACCTGTACCGAGGAAGCCAAACCATGGACCGGATCGCCGGAGAAAGCGACTACCTACTGCGATTGTGTCTTTACCCACATGGAAAAACGCTACCCCAATGAAGAAGACGCGCTGGAGCATATGGACAGCCTTGCAAAAGACACCTCGCTGCTGAACTGTAAGGAAATGGTGCTGCGGAAGTAGGTTAATTTCAGTTAATAATAATTTAATGTGTCTGCAATGGACTGTTTCTAAGCCAGCTTACCCCCACTCACCGACCCACGGCTGCTGCCCGCCTATAACCATTGCCACCCATCCGCGCAAAAAAGCGTACCTTTGCGCACTTATTTTTACATATGGACCGTAATCAATTTATTGGATTTGGCCTTTTAATATTGCTGGTGATCGGGTACTTTACCTGGAACAACCACAATGAGAAGGTATACTTAGAGCAGAAAAGAACAGACTCTATAGCGTTTGCCAAGGTACACCCACGCCCTGTTGTCGACAGCAGCAAGGCTGCGGCTGCTGTTGCAGTGGCGGCAACTACCGGCAACGACTCTGTTGCTGCGGCATTGCGCGCATCGCAGCCGCAGGCATACAATGGCACTGCCGAAACAGTGACTTTAGCGAACAAGAAAATAACGCTGCAATTCACAACCAAGGGCGCGTATCCTGTATCGGCGGAAATAACCCAGTACAAGACGTATCATGGTAAGCCGCTGTACCTGTTCAATGGCCCGGGCAACCAACTGAGCACTATACTGCCTTTTGATAATGGCAAGTCTACCGCCGATCTGTACTTCAGCCCGGTGATGAGGAATGAGCCTAACGGTGATAAGACCATTGACTTTACCGGTGAGTTGGGCAATGGCAAGAAGGTGGAGATCATCTACACCTTGCCTGCCGATGACTACATGGTGCATTGCAGCATAGCCCTCACCGGCATGAGCGCAAACACCCTGCCGCTGAAATGGAATGTGCAGGGACTGCACACTGAAAAAGACATTACCAACGAACGCCTGGCCACACAGGTATACTACCGCAATAAGAATGAAGAGCACGATTACTTTACAGTAAAGAATGAAGAGAAGCTCATTCACAACGATGGAGCATCCCAGTGGCTGGGCTTCCGCAAGCAGTACTTTAGTACGGTGCTGGTGGCCGATGAGAGCTTCAGCAAAATGGATGTGAAATTTATAGCGCAGCCAACAGATACCAATGTAGTAGCCAGTTGCCAGGGCATCATGGACCTGCCGCTGAAGCCGGGTGGCAATGTGCAGTCTGCCTCATTCAAATGGTATGTAGGGCCAAACGATTACCACACATTACAGTCTTACAAGATAGGGCTTGATGATATGGTGCCGCTGGGCTATGGCATCATGGCATTTGTGAAGTATATCAATAAATGGGCGCTGATACCTTTCTTTTACTTCCTGGCGGGCTTCATCAGCAACTATGCGATCATCATTATGTTACTGACGATATTTATACGCCTTATACTGTCTTTCTTTACTTATAAGAGCTACTTATCATCTGCGAAGATGAGGGTGTTGAAACCAGAACTGGATGAGCTGCGCGCCAAAATAGGCGACGACCAGCAGAAGTTCAGCATGGAGCAGATGAAGCTGTACCGTACTGCCGGGGTGAACCCCATGGGTGGTTGCCTGCCTATGCTTTTCCAGTTGCCCATACTGCTGTCTATGTACTATATGTTCCCGTCGTTCATAGAATTCAGGCAGCAGCACTTCCTGTGGGCCAATGACCTGTCTACCTACGATAGCATCATTACATTCCCGTTCACCATACCCTTCCTTGGCGATCACCTGAGCTTGTTCACATTGCTGATGACCGGTTCCAGCCTGTTCCTTGCAGTGTATAACCGCAACATGACCCCGCAGGACCCTAACAATCCCATGCTGAAGTACATGCCATTCATCTTCCCGGTGATATTGATGGGTGTATTCAATAAAATGGCGGCGGCGCTTACGTTCTACTACACCTTTAGCAATTTGCTGAGCATTGCGCAGCAGTTCATCATCCAGAAATACTTTATCAACGAGAAAGCTATTCACGCGCAGATACAGGAAAACAGGAATAAGCCGCCAACCCAATCGAAATGGTCGCAAAGGCTGGAGGAAATGCAGAAGCTACAGGCCGAAAGGAGCAAGACCCAGCCACGTATCAATAATAAAAAGTAAGCAACAATAAGCTTTCATATTATGTACAATGCCTGTATATCC
>CAIVKT010000068.1 GCA_903906615.1 uncultured Bacteroidota bacterium
AGGCTATCTGTTAAATTTCCCAGGGCTGTTGCCGCAGCAGTGCCATCGGCGCTCTTTGCGCTCACCATAGCATCTTTAACAGCGTAGTACTTTGTTACTACCGATAGCAGCATGGCAGTGCCGGTATCATTCAGTTTGCTGCTGGCAGGTTCACGGGTTGCTTTGGCCTGCGCCTTGGTGGTGTCGGCGGTTGTGGTACTCGTAGTTGTGGTGCCGCTATTGCCGCAGCTCGCCAACGCCAATAAGCTACAACCCAGCACTATATATATAGAACGCATAAACAGAAAATTTACCTGCAAAAGTAAAGGAATGGAGCGAACTATTGAAAATGGTTGGTTCGTAAGTTTATATCGCTAATTCCAATTGTGCAAGATCTGTATCAGTTGTAGACAATTCGTTGCCGTTTTCAGGATAAAATTTATCTATTATAAGTTTGATTGTATGTATGCTCCTCGCCGACCTGATGGAAGGTGCTACAAGCTCATCGATCAATATTCCGACAAACTTATCTTTTCTTGCCTCATATTGGTTGATCATAAGGTCAGAATCATCCTTTTCCCGGTGCAACCTGATCATTGCATCAGTTTTTTTGATGTTTTCCACAAGATCCATTAATTTATGAAATTGACTCGGTTTCATATACTTCAAAGTTAGTGATTAAATTTTAGTTCTAAAAACCCTTTAGGAAGTCTTTTCCCTGCCCTGTTATACCATGTTTTATTGAAGTTATCCATCCAGTATAACCTGTCGCTAATAGATAGAGAATTGTTTTGATGATCATGTGTATAGACAGGTACAATGTATGCATCTACTTCATACTGTTCGAATGAATTAGGATACACAAACTGTTCGAATAGTTTCTTTGAGCTTTGCAAAAGAGAATGATCAATAAAGGATACAATGTCAATATCAGAAGGATCAGTTTTTTTAGTAGTAAAAGATCCATTCACCCACTGTACGAAAGGTTCATTATGACAAGCAGCAATTAAAGCGGATAAGTAATTGCGGTAATTTTCGAAATTTTTTACGCGGGTTTGAGATGGTATATTATCAACAAACTCTGTTTCTAGTTGATGTATAGTTGCGGGTATCGCAGTATATGGGGTTAGATGCCCTTTATGATCGAAATGGAGCATGGTATAAACAGAGAATTTCCATCCAAAAGTAAAGCAATGGAGCGGGAAATAGAGACAAAAGCATAAAGTAGGTGTATCATAGCATTTATTTCACCCACTTTTAGCAATTCACTTTTCAGTTTTGCCTTAACTTCGCAGCCTTATGCTTATTTCATTACAAAATCTTTCATTTCATTTCGGGGCAAGGGCAATACTTGAGGATGCCAGCTGGCAGATAGGAACAGGGGAGCGCATTGGCCTGGTGGGCAGCAATGGTACCGGTAAATCTACATTACTGCGCCTGATGACCGGCGCTTATACGCCCGATGGCGGGGTGATCAACAAACCTAAAGATGTATCGCTCGGGTTCTTTAACCAGGACCTTTTAAGCTTTTCTACCAACGAATCTATCCTGAAGGTGGGTATGCAGGCCTTTGAAAAGGCGCACCAGTTGGAGAAGGACATGGAAGAGCTACTGCTGGAGTTGGAAACCAAGCCCGATGACGAAAAGCTGCTGGATGATTACAGCCATATGCTGCACGACTTTGAAGTGGCAGGAGGGTATGAAATGGAGCACCGCGCAGCCGAGGTGCTGGAGGGGCTGGGCTTCTCTACCACCGATCTGCAACGCCCTTACGACCAGTTCAGCGGTGGATGGCGTATGCGGGTACTTTTGGCAAAGATGATGCTACAGCAGCCGGAATTGCTGCTGCTGGATGAACCTACCAACCACCTTGACCTCCCATCTATTGAATGGCTGGAACGTTACCTCATCAGCTATCCAGGTAGTGTGGTGATCG
>CAIVKT010000069.1 GCA_903906615.1 uncultured Bacteroidota bacterium
ATATAAACACCTTTCTCTCTATAAATTAATGAGTAAAATTGCGCTTTCTATGTCAAGGATCAGCTTGCTTTTTCTGTGTATCCTACTGAGTGTCTTCATCTCCTCCTGTGGCGATGATGCTCCCCAACATGCCGACACCCTCGGCAAAGGGGCCATAGACATATCTGTAGACGAGAGTTTTGAGCCCGTGATGGAAGATCAGCTGAAGGTGTTTGACAGCATTTATCCCGATGCCAAAATAACAGTGCATTACAAGCCCGAGGCAGAATGTTTTAAAGATTATTTTGCCCATACAGCCCACCTCATTATCGTAACACGCGACCTCACTAAGCAGGAAAAAGACCAGTGCGACCAGGAGAAGATATTCCCTTCATCCGAAGCCCTGGCCAGTGATGGTATTGCGGTCATTGTCAACAATGCCTCGCAGGATACCATACTGGATATGGATGCGCTTACCGGTATACTCACCGGCGTGTACAAGAAAAAATACACAGCAGTATTTGATAACCAGGGCTCCAGTACACTACGCTATCTCACAGACTCTGTGCTGCATGGCGCTAAGCTGGCCAGCAATGTATTTGCCGCAAAGAACAGTAAAGATGTGATAGATTACGTTTCAAAGACTCCGGATGCCATAGGCTTTGTGGGCATGGGCTATGTATATGCCAATGAAGATACTTCTACCGCAGGCACTTTCATCAATACCGTAAAGGTGGTAGCTATGCAGGACCCTAAAGCGAAGGGTATACAATTTAACAAACCCTACCAGGCCTATGTGGCGCTGAGGTCTTACCCGCTCACCCGCAAGCTCTATTACATCAATGCGGAGAGTTACCACGGACTTGGCACGGGCTTTGCTAACTTCTTAGGTAGCCATAGTGGCCAGTTGCTATTCCTGCACGAGCATTTCTTCCCGCTCAAGGAGCAGATAGTCATAAGGGAAGCAGATATAAGGCAATAATTTTTAAACAATAAATAGCAGGAGTAACAACATGAAAAGAATAATGATCATTGTATTAGCTATATGCTTTACGATCAGTGCGAATGCGCAGGATGGCACAGTAGATAACGGTATCAAAATGTATAACTACCAGCGCTATCAGTCGGCGTTAAAGGTGCTTACCCCGCTTACCGCAGATGCCCGTGCCAATTATTACCTCGGCCTCACCTACCTCGCTACCGGCAATACGGCCATGGCCAATACTACTTTCCAGAAGTACCCCGATGACCCGGCCAATATATCCGGCACAGCACGCGTTGCATTTATGAATAAGGACGTGGCCAAGGGAATGCAGATATGCAAGGACCTGGCAGCAAAATCAAAAAAGAAAGATTGGGTACCTGAAAGGTATGCCGCTGATGCGATCACCTATACCGATGGCGGCGACAATATGCAGGCTATTGCATGGTACAAGGATGCGCTGACCAAGGGCGATGATATAGATGTGCATATAGGCCTTGCTGATGCCAACAGGAAAGTGCCCGGCGGTGGCGGCGAAGCCATGAACAACTATGATGCGATAATAGAAAAGAACCCCGGTAACTCACTGGTCTATACCCGCATCGGCGACCTTTGGTACGAAGCCCGTACATACCCTAGCGCACTGGACAATTACGCCAAAGCCAAAGCAGCAGACAGCACCAACCCGTTGCCTTACAAGGCGCTGGCAAAAGCTTACCGTGTATCCGGCTCTTACCAGAAGGCATTGGAGAACATGAAGGTATATTTAAGGCTTTCTGATAACACCCTCTCTGATAAGATAGAGTATGCAGAGAACCTGTACCAGGCGCAAAGCTTCTGCGATGCGGTGAGCTATGTAAATAGCCTCATGAATACCCCCGAGCTCACACAGCCACAGAAGATAGAGCTTACAGGTATCCTGGGCTATTCGCAGGGCGAATGCGGCGATTCGATCACTGCCTTAAATACACTCCATACCTATTTCCAGATGCAGGATCCTAAAAGGATAAAACCGGGTGACTATTTACAACTCGGCAAGCTCTACCTCAAAGTAGGCCAACTGGACTCTGCCGGCGTTTACTACAACAAAGGCATAGCCGGCGATACCGCTCAGAACAAAACGGACATTTACCGCACTATCGCTGATGCATTCAAAGCAAAGAAAGACTATTGCAAATCAGCCGATTGGTACAACAACCTCGTGAAAGCTAATCCCGGCACACAGGCCGGCGACTACGCATGGCGCTCTATCATGTACTACTACTGCGGCTCTTACGATAAGGCCCTGGCTTCCAGCAATGAGTATGTAGCCAAATACCCTACGCAGCCATCTGCCCCATACTGGCAGGCCCGCTCGGCAGCAGCAATCGATTCTGACGCCACTACCGGTGGTGCTGTAGCGTACTTTAATACTTGGCTCACACTTGTAGGCCCTACCTATGATAAGAAGAACGACCTGAAGGGCGCTTATGAGTACCTCCTGTATTACTACTACAACACAAAGGATAAAGACAACGAGAAGAAATACAAAGACCTCATTCTTGCCATAGACCCTACCAACAAATCGGTACAGCAGATAGACGAGGCTGAGAAAGCAGAAAAGGCTGGCGGTGCAAAGAAACCCGCACCCGCAAAAAGCAAAAAATAATATTGAAAAAGCTGCTCTGAAAAGGGCGGCTTTTTTTACGGATATTTAACACGTAAAAGCACACACTATGCAGGACCAGGAACAATTAAAATACCCCATCGGCAAATTCGTAAGGCCCGAAAGCACGTCCGCTGATGAGCGTAAGGGATACATAGCCACCATAAAGGCCCTTCCATCGTGGATGGATGCCTGTATAGAGAACCTCGATGAGGCGCACCTCGAAGTGCCTTACCGCGAGGGTGGTTGGAACATACGCCAGGTGGTGCACCATGTAGCCGACAGCCATGCAAATGCCTACATCCGCGTGAAGCTGGCCCTCACTGAAGATAACCCCACTATAAAACCCTACAAAGAGGCAGAATGGGCAAAGCTGGCCGATGTGGAGGCTGTGCCGGTAAATATATCCGTTACCATGCTGCACGCCATGCACCGCCGCCTGGTGGCCCTCATGGAAAGTATGAGTGAAGAGCAGTGGCAGCGTACTTACTTCCATCCTGAGCAGCAGCGCAATGTACCGTTGTGGGAAGTAGTCGCTATGTACGCGTGGCACAGCAAGCATCATACCGCCCACATCATGCAGCTCAGGGAAAGGATGAACATACCCGTGGGCGCATAGCTGTTTTTCGCTATTTTTTGCAGATACAGGTTGTTTTTTTAGAAATTCTGTTACCTTTAAATATCCAAACGCACAGCGATGAACACTGCATCTCCTTATATTCTCTATATACACAGTATACTCCGATACTTCATACTACTGGCTGCTGTGCTGGTAGTGGTGCAGAGCCTTATGGGCATGATGGGCAAAAAGAAGTTTATGCCCGGCAACAGGAAGGCCGCATTAGTGCTGCTTATCTTCTGCGATCTTCAATTACTTTTTGGCCTCGCCCTCTATTCTATGGGCGGCTGGCTGGGCAGGCTCTCCGCGCCCGGTGGCATGAAGGACACCAAAACCCTTTTTTATGCTATGGAGCATAGCATGAGCATGATCATAGCCATTATACTTATTCACGTAGGCTACTCGATCTCTAAAAAGAATATGGACGATGACCGCAAGTTCAAGCGCCTGTTCTGGTGCTCATTCTTAGCGCTGGTGATATTCATGGCTATGATACCATGGGCAGGCAAGCAGGTGGTGGGCAGGCCCAATATCCCTACCTTGCAGACAGGATCGTAACCTATGCTTTTTTCTACACGTGATAGATTTGACAACTTTTTAAAAGTTGTCAAATCTTATCTGATACCACATTTGCGGGACCGATAGCCTTCATAAACTATGCTGCGCAAGCTACTACAGCCATTCTATACCGCTTATGTGATCATCACCTTCACGGTAAGCATACTGGCCGCATTCCCGTTCTTTGTGCTGCTTAGTCTCGGCGATAGTGCTGCCGGGCGCAAGGCCATTTACACCATCATCAAAATATGGGCAGAGGGCTGGATGTTCTGCATCGGTATGCCGGTCTCCCGCATTGGCCCCCGCGCCCCCGCCGGGAGGTATGTGGTGGTGGCCAATCACATCTCGTACATGGATACGCTGGCCATCTTCCCCGCCATACCCGGCTACTTCCGTGCCCTGGGCAAGAAAGAAATATCACGTATACCCATTGTAGGTTTCATTTATAAGCAGATCGTTATCATGGTCGACCGCAGCAGCCTGCACAGCCGCGCCCGCAGTATGCACCTCATGTGGCGGGTGCTGCACCGCGAGGGCAATATCATCGTCTTTCCGGAAGGTACTTTTAATGAAACACCTGATAAGGTGCTGCTGCCTTTTTACGATGGGGCTTTCCGCCTGGCCATAAACACCCAAACTGCAATATTCCCAATGATTTTCCCCGATACGGTATTTCGCTGGAACTTTACCGGCTGGTGGAAATTGTGGCCGGGCCCCAACAGGGTAGTATACCTGTCGCCCGTACCCGTAGTTGGCCTCACAATGGCTGATCTGCCCGCGCTAAAACAGCAGGTATACGACCTGATGGCCGCCGAACTGCGCAAGTATGACTATTATAAAGACCGATTATGACGATAATACCCGCCTAAACAAACATTTTTTGGCTAAACGGCCTAAAAATTAGGATTTAATTATAAAAAATTCAGCGAAAGTCATATTTTTATCCCTTGACAATTCATTTGATCAATTGTTAACCCAGATTAAAAGGCAAATATGCAAAAAGGATCTTTAAAAATTACTTCTACGCTCACGGCTTTATTACTTCTTGCTGTTAGTGTTCATTCTTACGCCCAGGATATAGTGAAGGTAAGGAACCAGAATTACACTTCTTATTTTTCCAAGACACAGCATATACCTGTATTGGTGGTTTATTCACTCACCCCCGATCTGTTCAACTGTATCAAAATGAAGGGTGAAGCAGGCATCAAATTGCAGCAGGACCCGCAACTGCCTGATGCTACAGCCCTCAACGACGATTACAACAACTCACTGTTTGACAACGCGCAGATGATGTCGCCTGATGTGAACACCTGCGACAAAGATGCTTATACCGAAAGCTACTACTTCACCAACGTGATGCCGATGCCTAAAGACCTGTACAAGGAGCAATGGGAAAAGCTGCACGCCAAAGAAGTGCTGAAGACCAAGAAATACAAGAAGATAAAAGTATTTGCAGGCACCGTAGGCCGCAACTGGGTCATAGGACGCGATAACAATGTGATAGTACCGGAATGGTGCTGGAAGGTCATCTACATACCGAGCACTGATGAATACCTGTGCTACGAGTTCCACAACATAGAGCCTTACATGCCCGGCGACAAGCTCGCTAACCACAAGGTAGACATCAACACCATAGAATCACTGGCCGGCGTACACTTCGTAAATGGCATCATCTCTGCCCCATACGTTACAGCCACCCCCAACAACTAAGAACTATACTTTTTATAGAGGAATGTGCAAATGCCCGTGGTGTTTGCACATTTTTTTGTGACCAGATTGAATAATCACTAAATTATTCATATTCCATCCCATCCCATCACTATTTCCCTTACCTTTGCACACTTTAAAAATTAAACTTCAGCATGGCATTACAGGCAGGTATAGTGGGCTTACCCAACGTAGGAAAATCAACATTATTTAATGCCGTGAGCAACAGCGCCAAGGCGCAGGCCTCCAACTACCGGTTCTGTACCATTGAGCCCAATGTAGGCCAGGTGGATGTACCTGATGAGCGCCTCGCTAAGCTGGCCGAGCTGGTGCAGCCGCAGCGCATAATCCCTACTACCATAGAATTTGTGGATATAGCCGGCCTCGTAAAAGGTGCCAGCAAGGGCGAAGGCCTGGGCAATAAGTTCCTCGCCAACATACGCGAGGTAGATGCCATAGTGCATGTGATCCGCTGTTTTGAAGATGAGAACATACTGCGCGATGAAGGGCCCATCAACCCCATTGCCGATAAAGACATTATAGATACCGAGCTGCAGCTGAAAGACCTGGAGAGCGTAGAGAAGAAGATACAGCGCCAGGAAAAGCTGATGAAGACCGGTGATGCCAAGGTAAAGAACGCTATGGCCGTGCTGCAGCAATGCCTCACGCACCTGAGCGATGGTAAGAACATCCGCGCCCTGAAACTGGAAGGCGAAGACCGCGAAGCTATTGCCGACATATTCCTGCTTACAGATAAGCCCGTGCTCTATGTAGCTAATGTAGACGAAGCAGCCCTGCTCACCGGCAACAAATACTCTGATGCGCTCGTAAAGGCAGCTACAGAAGAAGGCGCACAGGTGATCGTGATGAACAACTCAATAGAAGCGCAGATAACCGAGCTGGAAGCGCAGGAAGATAAAGAACTGTTCTTTGCCGAGTACGGCCTTACCGAGCCCGGCCTCAACCGCCTCATCCGTAGCGCCTACAAACTGCTCGACCTGGCTACCTACTTCACCGCAGGTGTGCAGGAAGTGCGTGCCTGGACCATCCACAAAGGCTGGAAAGCCCCGCAGGCCGCCAGCGTCATCCATACCGATTTCGAGAAGGGCTTTATCAAAGCAGAAGTGATCGCCTACAACGACTACATACAATACAAAAGCGAAGCCGCCTGCCGCGAGAACGGTAAGCTGCGCATAGAAGGTAAGGAGTACATAGTACACGATGGCGATGTGATGCACTTCAGGTTCAATGTGTAAGTATAGCAATTAGCAGGGATAATAGTTGATCGGAAAACAAATGAAAACATAGCCCACGGTTTCAACCGTGGGTAGATGTTTATAGATCTTCCTGCAACCGTTTTAACGGTTTACCCTACTAGCTGCAACAACCCACCGGCAATGAAAAACGCAACCAGGATAGCGCTCGTCATGCTCGCAATTGCGATACCCGCCTTCTTTGGCATAAAAAAACTACGTACCAATAAACCCTCACAACATGCGGCTATCCCCGCCATCAATCCTGCCACTGCCGCTTACAATGAGCGTGTTATTGATACCGCTGTATCCCTTTTGCGCTCCGGCTACCTCATATTGCGCATCGGCATTGGCGCAGACAGCTACATCCTCTCACAAATGAACCTGCACGACAAGACATACTCGCATTGCGGCATAGTGATGATAGAGAACGGAAAGCCCTACATATACCACAGCATAGGTGGCGAAGACAACCCCGATGAACGCCTGCGCCGGGATGAGGCACGATTTTTCTGTTCTCCTCAGCACAACCTCGGCCTGGCTATTGTTAGCTATGACCTGGACAGCACGCAGGTAAGCGCGCTACACAAAGTGGTAGAAGACTATTACCGCCTGCGCCCGAAGTTTGATATGAAGTTCGACCTCGCTACAGATGATCAGCTATACTGTGCCGAATTTGTATACAAAGCAATGAACAAGACTATGAAAGATACCGCATACATAAAGACAAATACGCTCTATGGCCATAGGTATGTGGGTGTAGATAACCTCTTCATCAACCCCCATGCGCATATCATTTGGAAAACTAAGTTTAAATAATACCTTTGCCGCTCAAATCAGGTACCATGAAAAAAATAATGCTTTCTTTGTCCGGCCTGCTACTGGCTTCGCTTTTACTGCTTAGTTGCAAGACCGGCCCAAAAGATGTAGCGAAAAGCTGGCTCACAGATTTTTACCACATGGACTACGATGCGGCGAAAAAGCTCTCTACCGAAGATACCAGGAACCTGCTTGCCCAGTTTGAGCAACTAAGCAACATGATCAGCGACTCCAGCAAAAAAGAGCTGGCCAAGATCACCGTGAACATAAAAGGTGCAAAAATACAGGATACCACAGCCACCGTTACCTATACCACATCTGATGTGCCGGATAAGGATCAGAACATAACTATGGTGAAGCACAACGATAAATGGCTGGTGCAATTCACAAAAGACGATACACACGGCGGCGCTGATGACCCCAACAATGGTCCGGTTGCGCCCGATCAGCCTATGAGCGCCGATAGCAGCGCACCTGCATCTGCCCCGGCCGTAGGCAGCACCGATACCAGCGCAGCAAAACAATAAAAGCCCCAACCCCTAAAGGGCGCAATACCTAAGCCGGCGCAACGACCAACGACTTGCAATAGACGCAAAATACGCCCTGAAAGGGCACAATCTCTTAGCGGGGGGCAACGCCCTCCGACTCGCGATACAACACAAAACAAAACCCTGAAAGGGCTCAATACCTCAGGGCAGGGGAAACGCCCTTCAACTACGCGATGGGTGTTGGGTATACAATAGGAACACCAGTTGCCACGGTCTTTAGGCCGTGGTTGTGAACAAAATAAGATCGGCTTTAGCCGAAATGCTCGCAAAGGGTGATCTAAAATACCTGAACATTACAAAAGAGCTTTTCTCAACACGAAACCCCTTTTGCTTTGGGGTTTGTCCCGTTTATTTATCTTTATGCTGGTATGGCATTGAATTACGTATGGGTGGCGTTTTTTATCATTGGCTTTGTGGTGGCTATCATCAAGGCTTTTGCTTTCGGGCAAACGGGCCTGCTATCCGAAATGCTCAATGCCCTGTTTGATGCTGCCAAGAACGGTTTTGAAATATCCATCGGCCTCACCGGCGTTATGACGCTGTGGCTCGGCATCATGAAGATAGGGGAGAAGGCCGGCGTTATACGGGTACTCTCCAAAGCCGTATCGCCCTTGTTCCGCATACTGCTCAAAGATGTGCCTAAAGACCATCCGGCAAATGGCAGCGTTACCATGAACCTCTCCGCTACCA
The DNA here is from genome assembly GCA_903906615.1 of uncultured Bacteroidota bacterium. Lineage (GTDB taxonomy): Bacteria > Bacteroidota > Bacteroidia > Chitinophagales > Chitinophagaceae > Nemorincola. Next base: position 8,801 of record CAIVKT010000069.1, read on the forward strand.
TGTTGGGGCTCGATAATGCCGCTACACCCCTCGGCCTCAAGGCCATGGGCGAGCTACAGGAGCTAAACCCCGTAAAAGACACTGCCAGCGATGCGCAGATCATGTTCCTGGTGCTCAATACTGCCGGGCTTACCCTCGTGCCTACCTCCGTTATTGCCATCCGGCAAACGATAGCTATGGAGCAGCACGTAGCCAACTTCAATGCCGCCGACATCTTTCTGCCTACGCTTATTGCCACCTTCATCGCCTTTATATCCGGTATGATCATTGTATCTGTGGTGCAGCGCATCAACCTGCTGCGTTGGCCCGTTATTTTGTTTGTATGTGGTTTCGGGGCGGTTATTGGTTTGCTGCATTTATGCCTGTCGGGTATGCCTGCCGATAAGATGAACCAGGTCATTGGCGCTATAGGCAGCGGCGTTATCCTCTCCATCGTTATCCTGTTCATCACTGCCGGTATGATCAGGCGGCAGAACGTGTACGACAACTTTATAGAAGGCGCCAAGGAAGGCTTTACAGTGGCTGTGCGCATCATCCCTTATCTCGTGGCTATGCTGGCTGCTATAGGCGTTTTCCGCGCTTCGGGATGTATGGATTATCTCGTCAATGGTATCGGGCATGTATTTGCTGCAATGGGTATGCGCACCGAGTTTGTGCCCACCCTGCCCATAGCCCTTATGAAGCCTCTTAGTGGAAGCGGCGCGCGCGGCCTTATGGTTGATGTCATGCGCCATTACGGTGTAGCCTCCTTCCAGGGCAAGCTGGCAGCCATTATACAGGGTTCCACCGAAACCACCTTCTATGTGCTGGCCGTGTATTTCGGTAGCGTGCAGATCAAGAACACCCGCCAGGCCCTTGCCTGCGGCCTCCTCGCCGATCTGGTGGGCCTTATTGCCGCTATCGTTGTAGGTTATATTTTCTTTGGTTAAACAAAGGTGATCTATGTGCGCTTTAACAAAGCACCCCAATAAGGCTACGCTTATGTTTCTTAGAAAGAACTTTTGTTACGCAGTAGGTGGGCCTGCCCAAATGCAATAACCAAACACTTTTCGTCCCGACGTAGGAGGAATCTACACGCGCAGTCCTCGCCGAAGCACTTTATACCAATTGGACATCTAAATTGGATTACCCTGAAAGGGTTGACTGTGAATAGCCCCGAGCAAAGCTCGGGGTAGCAAAATGTTTCACTATCCAACCCCAAAAGGGTTGAACATGAAGCGTACAATTTAGTTGTCCAAATGGTATAAGTTTTATAGGAGGGGATAAGGGATGTTCATGTAATAAAATGGATAATGATATTATTCATAAAACAAAAGCCCCGCGCGCTGCGCAGGGCTTTATATACATTCAGTACTTCGTTTAGAAATTTACAGGGATCTCTACGCTTGTCTTGTTCCAGTCCAGCTTAATGCCTACGGGCGTATTGCTGATCGTAAATTCCTCAGTAACATCATTATGGTTTCTTACAGGCAGTGTGGCAGTAAGCACATCCTTGTCTTTTACTTTGTCGTATCCAAAAGAGCCCCACTGCTGTAGCTGGCTGTTGAGGATGATGGTCCACTCTGTTTTATTAGGTATAGCAAACATAGTGTAGGTGCCTGCCTTCAATGGCTTGCCGGCAAACATACAGTCCTTTGCTACTGTTATTTCTGTGGCTTCATCAGCGCCCAGGCGCCACACTTTACCAAATGGGGCAATGCCGTTGTCGCTGAATACATCGCGGCCCTTTACATATGGGCGGCCATAAGTTATCTTAATGTTGTTGCCGGTCATGGTCTCATGCGGGCTGGCCCTTTTCTTGTTCGGGTCCATGGTGTGCTGTGCGAAGATGTTTGTTGCGCTCACTAATAAGATAAG
>CAIVKT010000070.1 GCA_903906615.1 uncultured Bacteroidota bacterium
CTGTTTTGCACAAATATAAACCTGAAATGCTAAACAGGACCGATGTATGTTGTTAAAAAAAGAACAGCATCTTCCCTTACAACTTCGCTCTCCATCAGCTAATCACCAGATCAGCTAATCATAAAATCGGCTAATTATCAAATCAGCTAACTACATTTGCCGCTATGGCCGCAGTTTCTTCATTTCTTTCCTTTCCCCGTATCAGTTGGTGGATGCGTGTAGTGGGCGAAGATGTGCTGCTGCTGGATGCCGGTGAGCATTATGTGAAGATGGGCCATCGCAACCGTTACCTCATAGCAGGAGCAAATAACCCCGTATTGCTCACAATACCCCTCGCCAGCGGCCGCGACCAGCGCGCCGCCATGAAAGACCTGCGGATACACAACGAAGAAAAATGGCAGGTGCGCCACTGGCGTACATTAGAGTCTGTGTATAAACGCTCGCCTTATTTTGAACACTACGAAAGTAGCCTGAAAACTCTATTTGATACCCCGTATGAATACCTCACGGATTTTAACCGGGCTGGCCTGCTCTGGGTAAAAGCACAGTTAAAACTACCATTCATTATGCAGGAAACAGAGGTGTATACTAAAGATCATCCCGGCTACACAGATCTGCGCAATGAAAAAGACATGGAGGTAAATGCCCCCAAATACTACCAGGTATTCGAAGACCGCATAGGCTTTCAGCCCGATCTCAGCATACTGGATATGCTTTTCTCAGAAGGTCCTCGTGTTGTTGATCTGTTGAAAGGAAATGGGTAAAAGCACTTTTATTTAAAGCCCCTCATCTTCCATACACCGTACATAGCCTCTTTCACTATGCCGCTGCTCATCTTGGATACACCCTCTTTACGGTCGCGGAAGGTAATAGGCACTTCGCCTATTTTAAAGCCCAGTTTCCAGGCGCGGTACTTCATTTCTATCTGGAAGGCGTAGCCTACAAAATGTACTTCATCAAGCGGTATGGTCTTCAGTACCTTGCTGTTGTAGCATACAAAGCCTGCGGTAGGGTCTGCCACAGGCAACCACAGTATCATCTTGGTATACATAGCGCCCCCCTTAGAGATAAAGATGCGGTCCCAAGGCCAGTTTACTACATTGCCACCCTTTGTATAGCGGGAGCCTACTACCACATCTGCACCTTTCTTGCAGGCATCGTATAGCCTGTTCAGGTCTTCAGGGTCGTGAGAGAAATCGGCATCCATTTCAAAGATATATTCATACCCCTGCGCCAGCGCCCATTTAAAGCCTGCTATGTAAGCAGTGCCCAGCCCCATCTTGCCCTTTCTTTCGAGGATATGCAGTTTGTGCTTGAACTCGTCTTGCATACCCTTTATAATATCAGCAGTTCCGTCCGGCGACCCGTCATCCACTATCAGCAGATGATAGCCACCCGGCAGTGAGAACACTTTACGGACTATCTTTTCGATATTTTCCTTTTCGTTATAGGTTGGTATGATGACTAGCTTATCCAATCAGGCAAAACAGATTTAAGCGGCAAAATAATGATAATGTACTGACTTTCTTAAAAATAGTTTGTAAAATTTATGCTACGAGCACCCGAAAGTATCGGAGAATAGCCCCTGAACTAGCTTTTCAGGCCTGCTTTCTTCAATTTCATCCGGTTAAGGATCTCAGAGATCTTTTGCTTGGTATGCAGCGCAAAATCAGCCTGCATCATCCAATCGTAGTATTGTGGCTCGCTATTGAATACTTCTTCCACCTTCCGGCCCTTATACTTCCCGAAGTTAAAGATCGGGTGGCCATCTTTCATGATGATACGCCGTGCGTAGTCCACATAATCACCCATATTGGTGAATTGGTGAAGCGCGGTCACATCATTGTTCAGTTCGGTATAGCGTTCCAGTTGTGCTTCCAGCACTTCTATTGTGGCGTTTATATCCGCCTCAGCGCTGTGGGCATTCGTTAATTCTTTCTTGCAGTAAAAATTATAAGCGGCAGCCAGTGTACGGGCTTCCATCTTAAAGAATATCTGCTGCACATCCACCATATGCCGCTCCGTGAAATCAACATTGATGTCTACGCGCAAAAACTCTTCGGCAAGTAACGGCAGGTCGAATTTGCTCGAATTATAGCCCCCCAGATCGCATCCTTTTATCCATTCATGCAGCTCTTTGGCTATCTGCTTAAAAGTGGGGCTGTCCTTTACATCCGCATCAGATATGCCGTGAATAGAAGTAGATTCAGCCGATATAGGTATAGTAGGGTTAAGTCGCTTTACATACTTATCCCGCTTGCCATCAGGTGTTAATTTGATGAATGCCAGCTCTACTATTCGGTCCTTAGCTGTATCCGTGCCTGTTGTCTCCAGGTCAAAAAATATTATAGGCTTCTTTAAATTCAGCTTTGGCATGAGTATATGATCAGATTCAACTGCGAACATACGGGAAATTGACTTACTATACTAACTATTTTGGCTCGTACTGTCTTCTGTTTTTATCAAATACTATTCCAGTCTATGCCATCAAAAGTGCCCGAGCTCATCAATAATAAAAATACAGGCTTTTCTTTATTAGCTATTTGCGATTTGATCGTTGCTTCCAGCTTGTTTTTTTCGTCAATTACAAGAACGTCTTTCCGTGCAAAATATTGTTTTACCGTATTTGTATCCAGGTTGGGCAGCCCTTTCATATCCAGCGCGTGGTGGCTGAAGTATACGACTGCATCATCTGCCGCATCCATGCTGTGCGCATACTCCGACAGAAATTTTTCATTCAGGCTGCTGAAGGTATGTAGTTCAAAGCAGGCTATTAGATGATAGTCGGCATAGGCTTCCCGCACGGCATTGAGTGTAGCCCGTAGCTTGCTGGGCGCATGTGCAAAATCACGGTACACGAGCAACCCTTTTTCTTCCTTTACTTTCTCTAATCTGCGTGCCGCACCTGTGAAGGAGGATATGGCCTTGTGGCAATCAGCCCCGGCTACGCCCAGCTCCATACATACATCTATGGCAGCCTGCATATTCTGTATGTTATGGCGGCCAAACACACTTACCTTTACAGGCCCTGTAGCCGTATCCAGCACCGGGAAGCCTTCTTCGTAATGGAACGGTGGTGTCTGGTAAGGCACTGCTGCAAGCGAGCCTGCCGATGTGGCTACTGCACGTCTTACTTCGCTGTCTTCACTGTTGTAAAACAGTTTTGCGCCGCTGTCCATGCCTTGCAGGTACTGCTCAAACTGGCTGAAATATATCTCGTAAGTAGGGAATACATTAATATGGTCCCATGCTATGCCGCTCAGCACACTGATGTGCGGGTGATAGAAAAATATCTTGGGCCTCTTTTCTTCTACTGATGCAGGGTATTCATCCCCTTCCAGTATTATGACCGGCGCATCAGTAAGCTGCACCGACTGGTCGAAACCCGCCACGCGCGCGCCAACAAGGAAGTCGAATACGATGCCATTTTCTTTAAGTATGTGCATGATCATTGAAGTAATGGTGGTTTTACCATGGCTGCCGGCCACCACTACTCTTTTCTTGTTCTTGCTCACCTCGTATACATACTGCGGAAACGAATAGATAGAAATGCCTGCGGCTTTGGCGGCCAGCAGTTCAGGGTTATCGACTTTGGC
>CAIVKT010000071.1 GCA_903906615.1 uncultured Bacteroidota bacterium
AGATATAAACAGTAGGAAAACAACCGAAAATCTTTCAAAAAAACAGCCTGAATTTTGTCCACTTGAACAAACTGTCTAAAAAATAGCCTGAATTTTGTCCATTACGCCTTCTATTTAAACATCCCCCTACCCCCCTTCGCCCTGCGCGCAGGGCTTTCGCTCAAGGGGAAATGCTCATCGCGAGCATGCAAGTACTGCTAAGCTACTATTGAGCTAGTTGCAAAGGCTCGGGAGATTCCACTACTACGTTTCGCTGCTATTAAGCTTGTTGCAATGGTTCGGGAGATTTCTCCGTTACACTGCGAAATGACTAGATCTATCGGGCTTTTCTTTTGTTATCCTACTACCTCGTAGTTGCTGTTCATTTTAAAGACGGGATTGGCGTCTTTAGAGAAGGTGGCGTTGACGGCATAAGCTTCTTCGGTTTTCTTCCAGCTTATTTTGGCGGTGGGCTGCACATCGGGGGTGATGAGCTGAAGGAATTTTACGTTGCCGGTGGAGCGGAGGATGAGGGGCTGCCCCAGTTCCTGCTGCAATAATTCTTTTACGATCTCCATGGTGCATACACCGGGTACTACGGGCTGGCCGGGGAAGTGGCCGCCAAAGATGGCATGGTGGGCATTGAACACGATACGGCAGGCTACCTCATCGGTTCCCTGTTGCACATCGTGGCATGTATAAAGATCGTTAAGTAGCAAGTTGTTGATTTATTCAGCCGTGGCCTGTTTGAAATGCGCTTTTACGGCACCGGTAAGGTCTGTACTGATGATCTTGGCTGCGGCTGATATCATATTGCGGAAGGCAAAAGCATGTGCTATGCCGTGGCTGATGATAACCGGGCTGTTGATACCGAGGATGGGCGTGCCGCCGTATATCTCAAAGTTGAAGTTGTTGAGGAACGGATCGTCCCAGCCCTTCTGCGTTTTGAAGATGTCGTAAACAGACTCTGCCATTTTAAGTACCACATTGCCCACAAAGCCTTCGCACACTATTACTTCGGCCTTATCCATGAACAGGTCGCGGCCTTCCACATTACCTACGAAGTTGATGCCTGTGGCTTCCTTTAGTAAGGGGTATGTGGCCTGGCACAGGATATTGCCCTTGCCTTCCTCTTCACCTATATTCAGCAGCGCCGCACGCGGATTATCTATACCCAGCACGTGGCTGGCATATAAAGAACCCATCTGCGCAAACTGTACGAGGTGTTCGGGCTTGCAATCGGCATTGATACCGGAGTCGAGCAGGAAGTTGAACTTACCATCCTGGCGGGGCATGGGGGTGGCAATAGTAGGGCGCAGTATGCCATCTATGACTTTTACCGAGTACATAGCGCCCACCATCATAGCGCCGGTATTGCCCGCGCTGATAAAGGCATCGGCCTTCCCCAATTTGAGGAGGCCAAAGCCTATAGCAATGCTGGAATCAGGTTTTTCTTTGAGCGCCTTTGTGGGATGCTCGTGCATACCAATGACCTCGCTTGCCTCTATAAAAGTAAAGCGGTGGTGGTATGGTTCTAATAAAGAAAGGTATGGCGCAGCGGCAACCGCATTGCCAATGAGCAACAGGTGCAACGAAGTATCGGGCTCCTGCTCAAAAAACATTTGTACGCCCTTAACAGCTTCGGCAGGGGCATAGTCCCCGCCCATGATATCAAGCCCTATCTTCATTAAATGAAAATTAAGTTATTGATTGGTTTCACCTTCGGCTGCTGCTGCAGGCGCTTTATCAACTACAACTTTACCACGATAGTAGAGCTTTCCTTCTACCCAATGCGCACGGTGGCGCAGGTGCGTTTCGCCGGTTGTGGCATCTACGCTCCATGTTTCTGCTGTTGCTTTGTAGTGGGTCCTACGTTTAGCGCCTCTCTGTTGGGAGTGTCGTCTTTTAGGATTAGGCATTTTACTTTATTTATTGGATTATTAATTATTGTTTCTCTTTATCACTATACCCGTCTGCTACTTCTTGCTTTTGGGCTTTTTCTTATCATTCTCTTTAAACTGTTCCAACCCTTTCCAGACGCTCCAACTCGCTGTCGACGCCGTCTCACGGAGTCTGAGTGTCGGCGTCGGTTGTAGTTTGGGCCTGATGGCTATTTCAACCCGCGAGGTGCTGCCCGCTGGACTTCTCAGCCCGCAATGCTG
>CAIVKT010000072.1 GCA_903906615.1 uncultured Bacteroidota bacterium
GATAAGTGGAAAAATAAAACATTGCCGACAAACTTCGATAACATTAGATATACAAAGCTTGGAACCTTTATAAGCACCCACAGCTATCTAGTTGTGTCCCCGTAGAGTCTCCCGCTCCTTCAGCGGCGGATGCTCAGGTTCGCGCAGGATACACTCTTCTGCAATAAAAAACCTCTTATTACGTTTTTGCAACTGGCACTACCCAAAACCCAATTAACCTTTTAACTTTACAGCAAAACGATCACGTAACTATGGAATTTTCGGCACAGCAGATAGCAGGGGTATTGAATGGCACTATAGAGGGCAACGCAGATATTAAGATCACCAAGCTCTCTAAGATAGAAGAAGGGGTGCCGGGCTCTATATCGTTCCTCGCCAACCCTGCCTATACGCAGTATATCTATGATACCCAGGCTTCGCTGGTGATCGTGAATAAAGACTTTGCGCCTACCGCACCCATAGCGGCTACGCTCATACGGGTGGAGAGCGCGGCGGCGGCCTTTGCCAAGCTACTGGAAATGTATAACCAGGTGAAGCTGAACAAAACAGGCGTATCCAAGCAGGCGTATATCTCTGATAGCGCCAAAGTGGGCAGCAACATATATGCAGGCGAGTTTGCCGTAGTGAGCGACAATGCAGTAATAGGCAACAATGTAAAGATATACCCGCAGGTATACATAGGCGACAATGTGACCATAGGCGACAACACTACCCTCTTCGCGGGCGTAAAGATCTATTCAGACTGCGTGGTGGGCAAGGATTGCATCATACATTCCGGCACCGTAATAGGGAGCGATGGCTTCCGCTTTGAGCCGCAGAACGAGGGCAATACCAAGGTGCCGCAGATAGGCAATGTGGTAATAGAAGACGATGTGGAGATAGGCGCCAACTGCGCCATAGACAGGGCCACCCTCGGCAGCACCATACTGCGCAAGGGCGTGAAGTTTGATAACCTGGTACATATAGCCCACAATGTGGAGATAGGCGAGAATTGCTACATAGCAGCCGCCAACGTAGTAGCAGGCTCTACCCGCATCGGCAAGCGTTGCATGTTCAGCGGCCAGGTAGGTATAGTGGGCCACCTGCAGATAGCCGATGATACCATCATCACAGCGCAGTCGGGCATATCCAAGAGCATCACCAAGCCGGGGCAGGTATTCATGGGTTCGCCCGCCTTTGATGCCAATAAGTACCGCAAGGCGTTCATCCACTTCCGCAACCTGGATAGTATTGTAGAAAGGATCAATAAATTAGAGAAAACCCCAAACCCCTAAAGGGGCTTCCCCTCATTTCCGGGAAATGCCCATCAGGTAATGCTGCCCGGAACAAGGTCCCGCTTCTTTCAGCGGGAGGGTCGGGGTTTTTATTTACCCGCGTGTACAAATAGCTCTGTATAAAATACTTCGCCTGTAACGCTTTTGGAGATGGCTATACCGGTGAGGTCGTAGTGGCCTTCTATATTCTTCTTATGCTCGGGGCTGTGCAGCCACATATCCACCACGCTTTTAGCAGTACGCGGTCCTTCCGCCACATTCTCGGCCCAGGCATTCGCCGTCTTTATCTGTTTATTGATCATGGCCACCCTGTCATCAAACCCATCATGGCTGAAGGGTACTTTACCACTCGCCATATTAGCGCTGTGCGAAGCAGCAACCTTAGTTATCATTGCATTCATCTTCAGCGCAGGCAAACCCAAACCGGCCCTGTGTTCATTGACCAGTTGTAGTACTTCGGTTGCCAGTTGTGTATAGTCGGTCGTTGTTTTCTGGGCGCAGGCTTTATTAACGCCGAGCAGCGATACTGTCACAAAAAGCAGGCAGGTCATAATGTAGTGTACCTTCATCATAGGGTTAAAATTATGTCGAAACAGTTACACTACGAAGAAAATATTTTGGGATCAACCCAAGATGATACCTTGTTTTTACGTCTATTATGTATATTAGTATGCCTTTATGAAAAACATCCTGTACGCCTTTGTATTATTATGCGCCACACATACCGCTGCCCAGCAGCCGTTTACACGTATATACAACCAGGATACAGCATACGGATCTGATCTTTTTTATGGCTTATGCCCTGCCATACAAAATACCACAGATGGTGGCCACCTGCTGCAATATTATTCAGGCCAACACATGGTGGACGGCAGCGGATATGATCTCCCCTTGCTGATCAAAACGGATAGCGCATTCATACCACAATGGCAGATAGTAGGGGTTTCAGGGCTTGCATTTAAAGACAGTTCTGTATTCCTGGCAACAGCAGGCGGCGCTACCGATACGCCGGCCTGCACACCGATAAAAAAGATAGACCTGCAAGGAAATACGACCTGGTCGAAGATCATATGCCTTGATGGTAGTAGCAACGTTAGCTTAGGTAATGCTGTATGGGCAAACCATAAAATAAGGATGATAGGCGATGTGCAGCCTGGTTACATTTTATATGCGCCTGCATTTGTGGATATAGATAGCATGGGCAACCTCATAAGAGCTGACACACTACTGGGCGATACCATAGCATTTGAACACCTGTACGCAGATGATTCCGGCAACTATTATTTTATAACGACCGGCCTGTATGGCGGTGGCGACCGTAAGATCACCAAGCTGCGGGCTGATAATACCATTGTATGGAGCTATATTGTACACGCTGCATTCAGCTACGATATAGCAACGTTAGTAACTTTGCCGAATGGCGATGTGCTTATTGGCAGCAATGTATCGCTGACAAACTATACCGAGCGCATGTTCCTGATGAAGTTCTCAGCCAGCGGGCAACTGCTGTGGCAGAAAATAGCTAACAGGGGTAGCAGGCTCACCGACATTAAACTCATGAATGATGGCAATCTTATGATAGCCGCAGGGGGATTGCCCGTGCCTGCATTTAGCGTACTCAACGAAGATGATATATTAAAGACAGATACAGCGGCACATGTGCTTTGGGCCGGCAATGTAGCTCCGCAAAGGACCCTATGGCCCTTTATAAAGGGCCTAAGTGTGCCTTATGAGCAAAGCAGTAATGAACTGTACTTCACTGCCGTAACAGTCAATCCGTACGCAGCAATAATATTCAGCACAGACAGCACAGGAAACGGGCATTGTGCATCATTACCCGTTACCTTCGGGTTTCGCGACACGGCACTATTTACCTTACAGCGCAGCACCATTGATTTTGCACCTATACCATTGACCATTTCGGATTACCTGTGGAATTTACCTGTTGCGCCACAGCCCTATGTAGATAGCTGCGATTACGCGCTGCCTTCCGGCGTTGCACAAACCACATTACCCGAAGATGTGGCGCTCTACCCCAACCCTGCCGGTAATACCGTGTACATTAAAAGCGCAGCCAACATAGACCGTATAGCCATCTACGATATGGCCGGCAGATCATTGCTATTGCAAGAAGTAAATGCGCGCACCTGTGTAGTGGATATAACGGACCTGGTGAATGGCTGCTATATCATAAAGCTATCGGCAGGAGACGGCTCATCCATTTACAGGAAGGTGGCGGTAGTGCATTGAGCCACTAAAACTCCTTATCAGATTTAAAGCCCCTTACCTTGCCCAGTTTCCAGGCTTTCAGGTCTTCTTTGTAGGCGGCTTTGTTGCGGTCGGTTACGTAGTCGGGGTCCAGGGTGGTCAGGTCGGGTTTGCCTGCATTTACCCATGCGGTGTACCAGAGGTCGGCGGTCATTTTTATCGCAGCCCTCATTTGTTTTTCCACCATGCCATCCAGCAGCTCGTGGTATATGTGGGCGTACTCAAAAGTATGTATAGGCTGGCCAAATTTGTTCTTTGCCGGGCCGCCATCAGCGCCCATCAGGTATTGCTTGTCCATGGGGTTATCTTTCTTCAGCCTCGCTTCTATGCGCAGCAGGGTGTTCACCTTGCTGTGGCTGCTGTCTATCACATCCCATACTGTTTTGTCTATATTATCTATGTACTTCACATTGCTCACATAGAGCTTGTAGTCTTTGCCAAACAGCTCCGGCAACTGCGACTCCCAAAAGGCGTGTATACCCTGCTGGCCGGTCTCCTGCCCATCATGGTTTATAGAGGTATGCAGCGGCATGTAGGCATCGCCCACATAGTGGCCCAGGTCGGCAGCCAGGTACAGTATCTCAGTCTTGCGCTTGTTCTTAAAGGCATCGGTCAGTTTGGCCATCATGTCTTGTATGGCCCAGGGCAGGTCGCCATACAGTTCCAGCGTGTCTTTGCCGTATTTGTCTATTGCGGCGGCCATGGTGGCGGGCATACCGGTGCGGCCATTGTAGCCATAGCGCTCCAGGTCTATATAGTGGCGGGCCTTCTCAGCTTTGTCGTTATTCATGTGCTTGCGAATGTCTGGCACAGTAGATTCTTCGGTGATGAAGTCGGCATGGTTGTAAAAGAACATGCCCATATCCTTAGGCAGCGCCATCACCGCCCCCTTGTTGATGTGGTTATGCCCCCATACGCCCCAGCCATATGCCACAGGCACACTGCCGGCCAGCAGCAGTACCGAACATGCTATAAACAACTTCTTCATCGCGCTACATTTATAGTGTAAACATAATAATTTGCCGCGAATAAGGGTATAGTGTGTGTAGAAATGGAGAAGCACCGGCACAAGGTCCCGCTTTTTTTAGCGGGAGTGGTTTGGGGTTGCCGCCACCTCAGTAGACTTGAAGGTGAACCTGCGCTGGGATATATAGCTGAGTATAGCGGTAAATACGCAAATGAACGTGTACCGAACAGTCTGGTTGATCATAGGCAGGTACTCCCTGAACAATTTGATCAGTATATAGGTAAGCAGGATAAAGGACACAGTGGTTATAAAATACCGGAACAACTGTATGCGGCCATGCAGGTTCGATTCAGGGAACACAATATGCCTCGACATAATAAAACCCGCCGGAAAGCTGATGGCAAATGCCACTATCCAGGCCACCACTTCAGGCGCGATGGCCATACCCCCAAACAGGTGTATAGGCAGCCCGTGCAGTATATGATTAAAGGTGATCGACTCAATAACAATATTGAGCACGGTATTAGACCCGCCGCAGGCAAGGTACCTGAAGGTTTGCGTAGGTATCCAACGGGCAAAAGGCCGGTGGCAAAAATCAATGATACCTACTATGATATGTCGGGCTGCTGTAAACAATCTGAAAAATGAGTTGCAAAGGTACGCTATTTTATTAAATATATAGCTATGGTTTATCGCTAAATTATGGGTTACCCGTTATCAGTCTTTTGTTCTGTGACAACACGCAGCAAGGCATCGGCCACGCTGTTTATAGCCTGCAATGTAGCCTCGTCTGTTACTACCCCATCGGCATTCATTTTGGAGCGTATAAACGAGATGAGGAGTGCTGCGTCTTCAGCCACATTTGAGGATAGTGCTGTAAGTGTAAGCAGAAGCGAGGCATGGGCTTTATCGCCTCCTGTAGCTGCTGTTATAAGAGCAACAGGCTTGTACACCAGCTCGCCGGTGGCCACGGTCCACTCCAGCGCGTTCTTCAATACGCCGGGTACACCAAACGCATATTCGGGGCTGCACAGCAGTATGCCGTCTGCCCACTTTAGTATATCCCTGAAGTTGGTCACCTCGGGTATATCTTCCTTGCTATCATTGAAGAATGGCAGCTTATCTATACGCTCATAAACAGTGAAGGCCACCCTGTCGCCCAGGTAAGCGCCCACGGCATCTATTACCGCCCTGTTGGACGAATGCGGCCGTATGCTGCCCGATATGGCTACTATGCTTATCTTTTTATTCACCGGGTAAAATTAGCGGCATGGTTATCCTCATCAAAAAAGCGTTACACACAAGTAGTGCATAACGCTTTTTTATTGATTTTAGTATCTGAAAATGATGTGCTATTCTTTCACTTTTGTACTGCCTTTTTCTTTGGCTGCTTTTGCTTTCTTTTCCAGCATTTCTATCACGCTGCCTATGTTGGAGTGATCGAGGCGCTTGCCACGGATGATCTTTTTATTGTCGAGCAGGTAAATGGTAGGTGTGCTGTACACATCATACTTGTTATGGTAGTCGCTGGTATGGTCGGGGTCCCATGTATTGGTCCATGTTTCCATATTGTTCTTTTTGATGAAGTCGCTGATCGCTTTTTCATCGCCTTCGGTAGCTACGGTGTATATCTTTAGTCCTTTCGCTTTCAGCACTTCTTTGTACACCGAGTCCAGCTTGGGTATTTCGTGCTGGCAATGGCCGCAGTTGGGCGAGTAGAACACCACGAGCGTGTATTCACCCTTTTGTGCCATCAGGCTTTCTTCTTTCTTGGTCAGTACGTTGGGCAGCTTCACTTCTGGCGCTATGTTGCCTATTACGTTTGGCGCTATTTTCTGCGCGCGGTCCAGGTACTTGCTCAGCTCATCATTGGTCAGCCAGAAGGCTTCTCCCTTCATGTAGTAGTTCTCTACGAGGTACACAAACACTTCGTCCATGCCCATTACCTTGCTGTTCTCCACATCGCGGGTCAGCCACCACAGGGTGTAATGGAACATATCGCGGGTGCCGCTTGCTTTTTTCAGCAGCCAGTCTGCTTCTTTTTCCACGCTGTCTGTCCATGGCAGTACCAGCTTGCCCATGTACTCTTCGATCTTGGCATCATAGAGGGGGGTGTATATCAGGCGGTCGTCTTTAAAATCCCAGCCATCCCAATAGTGGGATTTGTAATAGTGGTAAGCAAAGGTAGAATCCTTGGTCACGCCGTCTTCCAGCATATGCGGGCCTTCGGGTACTTCCGGCACTTCCATTGCGCTGAATACATTGGCGAGCAATGAGTGCGGATGGGCTTTTACATAATCCCTGCGGTATGCGGTAAGCACCTTGGTATCAGCAATAGACTGCTTGCGCACTACATCGGTATCTGCAGCGGTAGTAGCTACCTTCAGTTTTTCCTTTAGCTTTTCCTGTTTGTCGGCATAGCCTTTGAGGTAAGCGATGTAATCAAGGAAGCGTTCATTTTCAGGTGAATTTTTGAAAACGATGCCATCAGGCAGCTTGCTCTTGGTAGCGGTGATGGTCATATTATCACCTTTATTCAGCAGGAATTCAAAATTGGTACGCTCTTTATCTCCTAACAATATTATATATATACCACCTACAAACGTAGAATCGTTACCTACAAATGTGGCATTGCCCTTGCTATCCAGCCTCATCGAGTCGGATATGAAGATGGTGGGGCGGTTCTTTCCATAGTAGTGGACCAGGTAGATGAGGGAGTCCTTTACGTCGGTCATATGGACCTGTACGTGATAGTTGGCTTCGCGGCCAAATGATTGGGTGGCCATACCAAAACAAAGCAGTAGGGCGATGAGTGTAAGTCGCTTCATAATTCTAATAGTTAGTTTTTCTGTAAAACGATGATGTAATGCGAAAATACTTCTTAAACGTCAACCTCCAAGTGCTAAGGTCAAAATTCACAAAGTTTTATATTTTTATTAAGTGACAATTTATAAAGCCTTAACCCCTACGCAACTCAAACAAATTCCCTCAATTAACAGAACCTTATGAGTCCTTTTTTTCAATTTCAGGAAGCAGAATAAGCTACTAACTGATAATAGCGTTTCGCCCACCGAAATTTGGCTTAATTTGCGCCTCCATACAAAAATCCACAGGCTTTGTCGCGCAAGAAAAAAAGAACACTCCCGCTCCTCAATATTACCGTAGAGGCCTATGCTGCCGAAGGCAAGAGCATAGTGCACCTGGAAGACGGCAAAGTGCTGTTTGTGGACAATGCCATACCCGGCGATGTGATAGATGCCTTTATTGTAAAAGACAAGAAGAGCTGGGCACAGGGTCGCATGATCAGGCTGGTGGAACCATCTCCCCAACGCATAGCGCCTTTTTGCCAGCACTTTGGCATCTGCGGCGGCTGCAAGTGGCAGATGCTGCCCTACAGCCAGCAACTCATATACAAGCAGCAACAGGTCACTGACCAACTGACCAGAATAGGGCATATAGAACTGCCGGAAATGCAGCCCATAGTGGGCAGCCCGCGCGAGCGCTACTACCGCAACAAGCTGGAATTTACCTTCTCCACCAGTCGCTACCTGACCATAGACGAAGTAAAGAACCGCGAGGAGAAATACGAGCCTATACCCGCCCTCGGCTTTCATGCCCCCGGCCTGTTTGATAAGGTGGTGGAGATACACACCTGCTACCTGCAGGACGAACCAACGAACGTACTACTTAATGCACTGCGTACCTACACCGAAGCGCACAACCTGCCCTACTACGACTTTAAAGCCCAGTATGGCTGGCTGCGCAATGTGATCATCCGTGTGGCCAGCACCGGCGAGGTGCTCATCAACCTGGTGATGCACCACGAGGACGAGGCCAACCGCATAGGCATACTGGAGCACATACTGCAAAATGTGCCGGGTATTACCTCGCTCAACTACACCCTGAACGGCAAGATGAACGATACCATCTACGACCAGGAAGTGATCAACTACGCAGGCAAAGCATATATAGAAGAGAAGCTGGAAAATTTCCGTTTTAAAATATCGCCCAAGTCATTCTTCCAGACCAATACTTACCAGGCCGAAGCGCTGTACCGCATTACGCGCGACTTTGCGGGGCTTACCGGCAGCGAAGTGCTGTATGACCTGTATTGTGGTACAGGCAGCATAGGTATCTTCTGCTCGGCCGGGGCAAAGAAAGTAATAGGGATAGAAGTGGTGGAAGATGCCATAAAGGATGCCTACGAAAATGCCGCTATGAACGGGCTGGAGCATTGCAACTTCTTTGCCGGCGATGTGGAGAAAGTATGCACCGATGCCTTCTTTGCCGAGCATGGCCGCCCCGATGTGATCATCACCGACCCGCCACGAGCAGGCATGACCGAAAAGCTGATCAACCAACTACTGAAGATGCGCGCACCCAAGGTGGTATATGTAAGCTGCAACCCTGCCACACAAGCCCGCGACCTGCAACTGCTGGATGCGGCCTACAAAATAACCCGCCTGCAACCGGTAGATATGTTTCCGCATACGCACCATATAGAAAATGTGGCGCTGCTGGAGCTGAGACATTTATTATAACGCAAAAATGGCATCTCCCAGCAAACGTTACCTCAACAGCTTTACTATAACAATACTCTTTTAATAAAAATGCTAAAAGCAGAGATAGAATAATAAATGGTTTTTTGTAATTTATGAAAACGTTATCAATCTTATTGGTATTTGCAATTACATTGTCTTGCAAACAAAAATACGAAAGTGTAATATATTCAATTCCATCAAATTATGAAGGTAATGTGCTAATTATTTTCGACCAAAAAAGTGGTGTACCACCTCTATATGAAAATGGCAGAAGAGTGTATGAGATTCCCAGTAGTGGAGTATTACGCACACAATTCTCACCAATTTCATTATACGAGGTTTATTTTAGATATAAAGATTCCTCTGAAATAAAATACTTAACATCTTCTGATTCGAAAAATAAAAAAAACGACTCTAATGAAATAGTAATATGTAATTTAGAGCCTGGAGAATATGAGCCCAAAAAAGATATAAAATTAACTTATCAAATATTTTCCGTTTGCTCTCTAAAGAGCATGGAAAATATTGGTGATAAAAGGGATGACTTTATTTGGACAAATATTTTGCCCAACTGAATTTTGCTATATCATCCTCAATACCCATACTTCTCCTTCCAGCAATTCTTCAAATACTCGCGGATGCGGGCTTCGGTGGGGTTAGCCGCCGGATCGTAGAGCTTCGTACCGGCTATCTTCTCGGGAAGGAATTCCTGGTCTATGAAGTTGCCGGGATAGTCGTGAGCGTATTTGTAGCCCTTGCCGTAGTTCATCTTCTTCATCAGGCCGGTGGGCGCATTGCGTATGGGCAGCGGCACGGGCAGGTCGCCGGTCTTCTGCACCAATGACTGTGCGTTGTTGATAGCCATATAAGCCGCATTGCTCTTGGGCGATGAAGC
>CAIVKT010000073.1 GCA_903906615.1 uncultured Bacteroidota bacterium
GCCAGCCATATCGGGCAGGCAGCAGCCCCTTGGCGGCCAGGTTGCTTTTGGCCGGGTCATTGATCTCGTCATCGCTGCCGGTTACTTCGTATCCCTGTTTTTGCAATGCCAGCGCCAATTGGTGCATAATTGCACCCCCTATAGCGATAAAGTGAATTTTTGCCATATTTTTCTTATCTTCGTACAAAGTTAAACTACCTTTTTACTATTTATAATTTTAAAACGTATGCAGCTATTTTCAAAGATCAGGCGTATAGCTCCTGTAGCAGCCTTTTTAGCCCTTGCTTTTCTTTGTTCTTGTAATGGTTCAAAAAAGTACGGTTGCCCCAATCACTTATTTACGCCACCAACTTTTCTCGTTAAATAATTTTTGGCGTGCACAGAATCTTACTATTGTAAAAGCCGCTCCTTCAGGGAACGGCTTTTTGCATGTGCATAAATGTTGTTACTGGAACCTATAGCCAACATATACGTGCACGCTTTGCGTGGTCCATGCGCCGGGATAGCCTGATATGGTCACATTGTTTATATCGCTGAAGCCATAATTGTACCGTGCGCCTGCCAGTATATTGTGCGGCAGTTTTCCTTCCACACCAAACACCCCGGCAAATTCAGTTTGCTTGAATAACGTCTTAGCCGCTCCCGGGAAAGCATCCAGGCTTTTTACAGACAGTATGCTGTTCAGTTGTGGCCCCACTTGAATAGTAAAGTTGGACGTTACATAGTATTCAAATAGCACAGGCACGTTCAGTGTTATTATTTTAAAGTCCGCCAGGTTGCCTGCGGTATCCGCGAGGCCCGTGGGGTTGCCTGCTGCGTCCTTGCCCTTGTTGGCCGAATATCGGGATGTGCTGCCCAGCACCTCTGCACGCACGCCTATTCTTTTTTTATGATAGCCTATAAAAAAGCCGCCAACAGCGCCCACTTTATAGGAGTTGTCCCACGCATTGCCCATTATCGACTGACCTTGTATACCCAGTTTTATGCCCAGTTCAGGCTTGGGAGAGGTAGTGTCTATCGGTTCAGGGTAAGATAATGTGTCTGTTGCCGTTTGCTGGGCAAAAGAATAACTGGCAGATAGCAATACTGCCGAAAGTAAGGATAGTGTGCGTTTCAAGTTGTATGTGTTTAACAGGAAATACAAAGTAACGCAATTTATCGTACCTAAATAAACCGGAAGCCGACGAATAACTGGAAAGACCTGTTGTTCCAGGTCTCGGTAGTATTAGGGAAACCATGGTTATTGATATCTTCAAAGCCAAGTATGTAGCGCGCGCCCACGCTAAAGTGCAGTGGCAGCTTTGCTTCCAGGCCTAATACGCCCGAAAAATCGGTGGTCTTAAAGTTGCTCTGTACATCATTGCCGTTAGATTTTGCGGAAAGCATATCACTGAATTGCGGGCCAACCTGTACCCAAAGGCGGGGCAGGATCTTGCACTCAAACAATACCGGTACGTCCAGGTATACTACATCTACATTGCCGCTCCCTATACTTGCCGTGCCTTCGGTATAGGCAAAACTGGCGCTTTTTACGAGACCTTCCACTTTTATGCCTATCCTGCTCCAATGCACTCCTGCAAACAACCCGCCAACTACGCCTCCCTTATACGATTGCTTAAAACTTGTATTACTGCTCAGTTCCTGGAAGTTAGCACCCACCTTCACACCTAATGTAAATTTGGGGATCACTTTTGTTACTTTACCAACTATGGGTGTTTTCGCTGATGCGCTTTGAGCGAACAGCATTAGTACAGATAATGCCGCAAATAAAATTGTACGTTTCATATGAGCGTGTTTTTTGCAAAGATAATATACAAAATTTATGCCCTCCGCATTAATTCGATGTTTGAGGTGTAGTTATCGGCTTACAGCCAATACTCGCGCATGGATACCACAGTGCCATATACCCTCATTACTTACCCTGAGCTGATGAAATAATACTACTCCACCACCATAAAGTTATTATTATACAGCGGCTCCATTCCATCTTTCAGTATGTCTAAATAAGCAGGGCCGTACTTTAAGTAATACTCTGTGAAATTCTCTACTCTTTCCTGTAGGCTATTACGTGGGAATAGCGCATTTTTAAGCCTTGTTATTTTCAGCAACTGGGTTTGCATTTTCTTTTTTTCTGCACGCAGCATTTTCTTTTCCAGTGTGGTGAGCTGGTGCCTCATTTTGGCCAGCGCAGCCTCTGCTGCCGAACGCAGGGTAGGGTCCAGGCTGGTTGCCTTTTGTTTCAGGCCGGTAAATATAGCTTCAATGGCTTTCGTCTCTTCGTCTGTCTGCCACGCATCTGTACTATTGGCCGAGATATAATCACGCACTAATTGCACT
Source organism: uncultured Bacteroidota bacterium (assembly GCA_903906615.1). Lineage (GTDB taxonomy): Bacteria > Bacteroidota > Bacteroidia > Chitinophagales > Chitinophagaceae > Nemorincola. The sequence continues at coordinate 2,338 of CAIVKT010000073.1, forward strand.
TCCTGTTTAAAAATTTCCGACGTACTCAGCGATAATTGCTTCCGCAGCTTCACTTGTGCATCTCCTATCCATAAAGCCGATTGGCGTAA
>CAIVKT010000074.1 GCA_903906615.1 uncultured Bacteroidota bacterium
GCCCGGTACGATCACCGGCACAGCTCCTACTTGTATAGGCGCTACAGGCACACTCGCAGATGCTACAGCAGGCAGCGCAGGTACCTGGATCACCAGTAATCCTGCTGTGGCTTCAGTAAACCCGTCCACAGGCTTAGTGACCGGAGTATCGGCAGGTACTGCTGTGATCACTTATAATATTGCCAATCCATGCGGCGCATCTGCCACCACAACTGTAACTATCAATCCAACCCCTGCGCCTATAGGCACAGGTAGCGGATATGTTTGTACAGGCCTGACGTTACCATTAACAGAATCGGGCGTGGGTACGTGGACCAGTAGTACACCATCGGCTGCTACTGTTTCTTCATCGGGTGTTGTTTCGGGTGTTGCAGCGGGTACTACAACTATCAGCTATACTTTACTTACGGGTTGTGCGCCTGCTACAGCCATAATCACTGTTAATCCTAATCCAACGGCTTTGCTGGGTTCTACATCAGTATGCACCGGCACAACAACTACCTTCACCGATGCTACGCCTGCAGGCACATGGACCAGCAGCGCCCCTTCGGCAGCCAGCATCGGCCTTACTTCAGGTATCATTACAGGCATTGCCGCAGGTACCACAAATATATCTTATACTTTAGCTAATGGCTGTTATTCTATACAACCTGTAACAGTTAATCTTTCGCCTGCCCCAATTACAGGCAGCACATCATTATGTGTGGGCGCTACCACAACTTTAACAGATGCAACATTAGGTGGCTCCTGGAGCAGCAGTAATCCTGCGCAGGCTACCATCAATGCCGGTTCAGGCTTGATGACAGGGGTTTTTGTAGGCTCGCCTACCATTTATTATACACTTTCCGCAACGGGCTGCAAGGTTTCAGTCCCTGTAGCTATCAATCCATTACCTGCCGCTATCAGCGGGGCCGGTAACGTATGCGTTGGCGCTACTACTACATTAACTGATGGCGGTACCGGTACATGGTTCACCAGCGCCCCTTCTGTAGCTACTATAGGTGTGGGCAGCGGTATTGTTACCGGTGTTTCGGGAGGAACAGCTATTATTACTTATTCGCTAACTACCGGTTGCAGCATTACAGCCCCAATGGTGGTGAATGCACTACCAACAGCATACGCGGTAACCGGTGGTGGCAACTATTGCTCCAGCGCAGGCGGTGTAAATGTGGGCCTTGCGTTTGGCGCATCAGGCATTTCTTACCAGTTGGCATTGGCAGGCTCACCGGCAGGCTCACCGGTTCCCGGTTCTAATTCAAGTCTCGGCTTTGGCCTCCAATCCGGCGTGGGTACTTATACGGTTATAGGGACCAACCCGTTAACAGGCTGCAGCAGCAACATGACCGGCTCTGTGCATGTAGGCGTTAACCCTTCACCTAACCCGCATACCATCACCGGCGGCGGCGGTTATTGCGTTTCAGGCACAGGCTCTCTAATAGGTGTTGATGGTTCTGATGCAGGCACCAGCTATCAATTGTTCAACGGTTCTACATTGAGCGCTACAGTTGCAGGAACGGGTTCTGCGCTTAGCTTCGGCGCGTTCACAACTCCGGGTACCTATACAGTAACTGCTTTAAATGCGTCATCAGGCTGTAGCCTGGCGATGAGTGGTACAGCTACTGTGTACACCTTCCCTGCGGTTAACCCATATCCTGTTTCAGGCGGCGGCGGTTTCTGCCCCGGTGGTACAGGCCCTCATGTTACGCTCCCCAACTCGGATGCTACAGTAAACTATCAATTATATTATAATGGTGCAATTGCCGGCGTGCCGGTACTCGGCACACCCGGCTTCCTCGATTTCGGCCCGGAAACACTTGCGGGCACATATACCGTTATTGCAACAGATGGTTCAAGCGGTTGCACATTGAATATGCCGGGTAGCACTACTGTATATAATTATTCAGTGCCTACTGCTTATAGCGTTACCGGTGGTGGCGGCTATTGCTCAGGTGGCGTGGGCCAGCACGTAGGACTCTCCTTTGGCAGCTCAGGCATCAACTACACATTGAACGGCCCTGGCGGGCCGCTGGTTACGGTAGCAGGTTCAGGATCCGGTGTTGATTTTGGTTTGCAGACGATACCGGGTAGTTACTCTGTTGTCGCTGTTAACCCAACTACCGGCTGTGTAAATAGCATGACCGGTATTGCCACGATCAATGTGAGCGCTGCTCCTAATGTGTATACGGTAATGGGTGGCGGCAACTACTGCGCAGGTGGCACTGGTCAACCTGTTTACATCAATCATACAGACATAGGATACACGTATCAATTGTTCAGGGGCAGCTCTCCGATAGGTCTTCCGGTGGCGGGTACAGGTGCTTTAGATTCATTGGGTACCTATACAACGGCAGGTACTTATACCGTGATCTCGACCAGTACTTCGGCACCATGTACCAGCAGTATGGCCGGCCGCGCGGTTATTAATATCAACCCGGTACCGGCGGCTTACTTAGTAATTGGCGGCGGCAACTATTGTGTAGGTGGCACAGGAGCGCACATCATACTCAGCGGTTCGCAAACAGGGATAAACTACCAGGTATATAATGGTGGCACCACAGGCACACCGGAAGGCGCACTGACACCCGGCACAGGTTCTGCTATTGATTTTGGTTTGATGACCGATGCAGGCTCTTATACAATATTAGGTGTAAATGCCAGCACCTTATGCTCCTCTACTATGACCGGCAGCACCAGCATCAATATCAACCCGCTTCCGAATGTATTTAGTGTAACAGGCGGTGGCGATTATTGTGTAGGCGGCACCGGCAAGCATATAGGTCTGGATAATTCAAACACAGGCGTTAGTTACCAGCTCTATAAAGATGGCGTTCCCACAGGCGGCAGTTTAGTAGGCAGCGGCGCTGCGCTGGACTATGGCTTGAAAACAGCCGCAGGTAATTATACGGTGATAGCCACCAATGTGCTTACGAGCTGTAGAGACACAATGAACAATATTGTTCCGATCAACATAGATCCCTTGCCGCTCAACAATTCTCTTGCCCCGGGTGGCAGTTTCTGTGCCGGTGGTGCAGGGATAGATATTTACATGCCTTCCTCACAATCAGGTATCACTTACCAGTTATATAAAGACGGAGTAATAGTGCCGGGTGCGGATTCAACAGGCTCAGGCATCAGTATTGATTTTGGTGTTACCACAATTCCCGGTACCTATACGCTGGCGGCCACTAATGGCGCTACAGGCTGTAACTCTCCTATGCCGGGCGGTGCAGTTGTGAATGCAGTAACACCTCCTGTTTTCACTGTTACAGGTGGCGGTAATTACTGCGCCGGCGATACCGGTGTGCATATCATACTTACAGGTACCACCACCAGCGATCAGTACCAGCTTTTTAATGCCGGAAGCCCTGTAGGCACAGCTATAACCGGTACTGGATCTGCGCTTGATTTTGGTTTGATCACTACTGCAGGGACTCCTTATACAGTAGTAGCTACAGATATAGCGCTCAGTTGTGTCAATAATATGACAGGCAGCGTTTCGGTGGGTATCAACCCGCTTCCTGTTGCTGATTCCGTAACAGGCACAGGCGCTTTCTGCGCAGGCAGCGCGGGTGTGCATGTGGGCCTTAATACCTCCAGCACAGGTATCAGTTACCAGTTATACAGCGGCGCTACAGCAGTAGGCTCTGCTGTAACAGGCACTGGCTCATCGCTTGACTTCGGACTGGTTACATCAACCGGCACTTATACAGCAGTTGGTACAGATGTATCTACACATTGCGTGAGCAATATGGCTAACGCCGCGGTGATCACTGCAAGGCCATTGCCAACAGCGTACAGGGTATCTATTGAGAATTTCGGCAACTATTGTGCTGCTGATTCAGGCCTGCACATCATGCTGGCTAACTCAGACGCTGGTGTTTTTTACCAACTGGTAAGGAGTGGTACAGCTATTGGCTTGCCTGTAGCCGGTACAGGCAGTGCAATAACCCTTGGCCTTGAAAACGTAGCAGGTACATATACTGTCATAGCTAACGATCCTACTACTACCTGCTCTAATAATATGCTCGGCTCTTCACTGCTGAACATCATACCACTTCCTACAGTATACACAGTTACCGGTGGTGGTTCATTCTGCCCATCAGGTACCGGTGTGCATGTGGGCCTTGATGGCTCGCAGGATGGTATCTTCTACCAGTTGTACAATAATACAGGGACGTTAATGGCTACGCAGTTCGGTACAGGAGCGGCTATAGACTTTGGCCTGCAGACAGCGCCCGGTACGTACATAGCAGTGGGCAACAGCGCGGTAACAACCTGTCCTAACAATATGTTTGGCACTGCAAGTGTTGTAGTGGATACACTGGGTACACCGGTGATCACGTTGCGTGCTTATCCCGGCTCAGGAGTGGGTGTTTGGCATATCGATTCGATGAAGGTATTCATCAGCAATGGCGGTGGCCCTAACCCTACTTACCAGTGGTTTGTAAACGGACATACCATACCCGGCGCTACCAACCAGACATTCACACGTTATGAGTTATTTAATAATGATGTAGTGTCTTGCGCGGTTACAGGTAGCGGCCCTTGTGGCGGCTTAACAACAACTGAGGCCATCGTTATTGCCCTGCAGAACGTAGGTGTGGCAACAGTATCAGGCAATGGCAACGATGTGAAACTGGTACCTAACCCTAACAACGGTTCATTTACCCTGAAAGGGACTCTGGGCACAACAGTAGACCAGGAAGCAACTATAGAGATCACCAATATGCTGGGTCAAAACGTATACACAGGTAAAGTGACGGCACAGGGTGGCAATATAGACCAGCACATACAATTAGGCAGTAATTTGCCCAATGGTATGTACCTGCTCAACCTGCGTGCAGGTGACAACAATATGGTCTTCCATTTTGTGATAGCGCAATAGAAACGACTAATTTAAACATAGAGAGCGGGTGGATTTTCCACCCGCTTTTTTATGCTTTTTTCTTTTGCTAAAAGCCTTGCAGGCCTATTCCCTGTCCAATCGCATAACACTAAAATAAAATTTGTTTGCTACAACAAAAAATATTATTTTGCATAGCTTATATCGTGAACAATTCACAATATTTATAACATTTTATTTAGGCCCTTTTTTTACTATTTTAAATATTTCGGCAATGAAAAAACTGTACATTCCTAAGCTGATCATTTTATTCCTTTTCCTGTCCGGCTGGAATTTGAATGCTAATGGGCAAAGTTTAATTTACAACCAGAGCTTTACCAGTGGTAGTGTTCCATCCACGCAATGCACAGCATGGACCAGTTACTGTACCTCTTTGCTTAGCACCTATATCTATACCGGGTTCAATGTAAGCGGTAGCTTGAATACAACAGGATATACGTGTACAAATGCTACAGTGGCTACAGCAATAGCCACCGCTTTGAGAACAGGAAGTGCTACCACTCAAACATCTGATGGGCATACCTGGTATGTGGGAACAGGATGCGGATCGGGTTGCAGTGGCTCCGGGGGTGCAATAATTGAATTAGCTGTTGACCAGGGAACATGTGCATGTGGAAGCGTTGCTTCAATAAGGCCAGCCATTAATAATTCAAACTGGGGAGGAATGGGGACGAATTGCGGCGCAGCATCGCAAACACTTATAGTGACCTTTTATTACCAGTCTATATTATTTTCGGCAGGTGCGCGTAGCGTGACATCTGTATGCCAGAATTCAGGCGCTACGCCCATCAATTCTTTTTTAACTACAACTGATCCGGCAACAGGTTTACATGAAACGATTACTGTATCAACTCCACCTGTATCCGGAACTTTATCCGGTTTTCCTTTTTCTACTACAACTACCGGCGGCAGCATTACACCTACAGGGCTTAGTTACACACCACTTGCAGGATTTACCGGTGTTGATTCCTTTACAATAACAGCATCAGATGGTTCGGCTACCGCTACAACAACTATCGTTGTAACAGTAAACCCTGCTGCGGCTGCTATTACAGGAAATTCATGTGTTGTTGCCGGACAGACAGTTCCGTTTAGTGACCCTTCTTCCGGTGGTGTATGGAGTGCAAGTGGTAACGCTACGGTAACAGCTGGTGGCCTCGTCAATGGTATATCTGTGGGTACTGCATCAATTACTTATCTCATCGGCGCTGTATGCCCTGCAGTTTTCCCGGTAACTATTAATTCACTGCCTGCTGCGATAAGCGGTAGTTCAAGCATTTGCAACGGAACAACTTCCAACCTGACAGATGCAGGGACAGGCACATGGACAAGTAGTAATTCTTCAGTGGCTTCTGTAAACAGTATAACAGGTGTGGCTACGGGTGTATCTTTAGGAACTGCAGCGATCTCTTATACATTGCCGTCCGGTTGTTTTGCGGCAAAGTCTGTGACTGTTAACCCGAATCCCGGCCCAATAACAGGTACGCCCTCTCTTTGTGCATCAGGAGCAACTACAGGCTTAGCCAATGTGCTTTCCGGTGGTATATGGACAAGTAGCTCCACGGGAATTGCAACGATAAACGCAGGTACCGGCTTGGTAACAAGTGTTGCTGCGGGTACTACTTTAGTCAGCTATACTGTAGGTGGCTGTGCACAATCAGTAACAGTGACTGTAAACCCTTTACCTGCGCCGATCTCAGGCGCTACGGCAGGTGTATGCGTGGGCGGTACTACTACATTATCAGATGCTACCCCCGGCGGCACATGGAGCAGCAGCAATATTGCACAGGCAAGCGTTGGCATAGGATCAGGTGTGGTATCCGGGTATTTTGTGAGTACGCCTACCATTACCTATACCATTGGTAGCACGGGTTGTAAAACATCTTCACCAATAACAGTAAATCCGGCAGCAGCAGGTATTACGGGCCTCGCAACCACTTGCATCGGCAGCAGTACATCATTATCTGATGCGAGCACCGGTGGCAGTTGGAGCAGTAACAATACAGCAGTAGCTACAGTAGGCGCATTCAGTGGTCTGGTAAACGGCATATCAGTGGGCGCTACTACGATCAGTTATACTTTACCTACAGGTTGTTATGCAACTGTGGTAGTGCCGGTCAACCAGCTTCCGGCTGCCTACACTATGACCGGCGGCGGCAGCTATTGCCCCGGCGGCTCGGGAGTGCATATCGGTCTCAGCTTTGGGGATGCAGGTATCAGTTACCAACTGTTCATGGGTACCACCGCTGTGGGCAGCGCTGTATCAGGTTCCAGCAGCAGCATTGATTTTGGTTCATTCAGCGTACCCGGTACTTATACCGTGGTGGCTACCAACAGCATTACCGGCTGCTCCGCAAACATGACCGGCTCCAAGACAGTGTCTGTGAGCCTGCCCCCTACGATGTATGATGTAACCGGTGGCGGCGGGTATTGCACCGGCCTTACCGGCCCTGTTGTTTCAACAGATGGCTCTGATGTAGGTATACATTACCAGTTGTATCTCGGTAGTACACCGGTAGGCACACCTATTACAGGTGCCGGCCCCGGAATAAATTTTGGCACATTTACCACCACAGGCTCTTATACAGTTGTAGGTACCAGCAGTGTTACCGGTTGCAGCACTACCATGAATGGTAATGCTACGGTATATCTTTATCCACAGCCTACACCATATCCTGTAGTAGGGACAGGCGGTTATTGCGCAGGTTCAGCAGGCGCTGTCATTAAACTTGGCGGCTCTGATGGCGGCTCTCATTACCAGTTAGTGCTCGGTGGTACTACACATGTAGGTGCATCATTGACCAGCCCAGGCACCGGCGATACGCTAACCTACCCTGCGCAAACAACAGCAGGCACTTATACTGTAGTAGCTACTGATGGTGTTTATGGCTGTATTGCCACTATGCCGGGCAGTGTTACAGTAACTTCGGAACCACTACCTGTAGTATATGCTACAACAGGTGGCGGCAATTATTGCTCAGGCAGCCCTGCCCCGCATATTGGCCTTGCTTATGGCGGCGCAGGTATCAACTATACTCTATACAATACTGTTCCTACAGCCATTGCTACAGTAGCAGGTAGCGGCTCCAGCGTCGATTTCGGTGTGGTGGCCACACCGGGTACTTACCATGCAGTAGCTACAAACCCGGCCACAGGCTGTACCAGCAATATGACCGGTGCGCCTGTTGTGAATATTAATACGCCCCCCGGCGCATTCAATGTAGTTGGGGGTGGTGCTTATTGCCTCGGCGATGTGGGCAGGGACATTTCATTAGCAGGTTCAGAAACAGGAATTCATTACCAGCTCTATAAAGGTTCAACTGCGGTGGGTACTTACCATACAGGTACAACAGGTGTGATAGACTATGGATTTATAACTACGCCGGGTACTTATACAGTACTGGCTACAAACCCCACTTCTTTATGTACCACCCTGATGACCGGCAGCGCCACTATAAGTGTGAACCCGGTGCCTGCCAGCCACACCGTAATAGGTGGTGGCCATTACTGCTACGATGGTGCAGGAGCGCATATTATACTTAACGGATCTAACACAGGCGTAAGCTACCAATTGTTACTCGCGGGTGTACCCGTGACAGGTGCCGCAATGGCAGGTACCGGCAGCGCGCTTGATTATGGCGCTCTCACCGACTCCGGTTCTTATACAGTTGTTGCCACCCTCAGCGGCACCGGTTGTATAGCCAATATGGCCGGCAGTGCGCATATCGCCATAGACCCATTGCCCAACGTGTATAATGTAACCGGCGGCGGCAACTACTGCCCAGGCACAGCGGGTGTGCATGTGGGCCTGGACGGATCTAACACAGGCATCATTTACAGTTTATACAACGGCGGCCTTGCGGGCTCTTCTGCAGGCACGGGCACCGCGCTCGACTTCGGCCTCAGAACAGCAATTGGCAGCTACACAGTTGTGGCTACCAATGCGCTCACCGGCTGCGTAAGCAACATGAACCTTGCAGCCCCTGTGGCCATCAGCCCATTACCTGTCGATGAGACATTATCAGGTGGTGGCAGCTATTGCGCAGGCGGCACAGGCTTTGACCTCACGCTGCTTTCATCAGCCTCAGGCGTTAACTACCAACTGTTTGATGGCACTACAGCTGTAGGCACATTGCAAACAGGTGGCGGCTCTACAGTTGATTTCGGCACCTTCACAGGCGCAGGCAGCTACAGGGTATTTGCCACAGACCCGGCTACTACCTGCAGCACATATATGTCTTCTGTGGTGAACATAAATATTGTTAGCCCTGTTGTATTCACAGCTACAGGTGGTGGTAGTTTCTGCGCTGGCGCTCCCGGCGTGCATGTGCGCCTATCAGGCTCTTCTGCAAACGATGCTTACACGCTTTTGGTTGGTGGTGTGGCTACAGGTACTCCTGTTAATGGCACCGGATCTTCTCTTGATTTTGGTTTAATAAACACAGCAGGCGCTTATACAGTAGTTGCTAATGACACGGCGTTAGGATGCCCTACACCTATGGCCGGCACAGCTACCGTTGTTGTTAATGCTTTGCCTTCAGTTGATTCTGTAACCGGTGCCGGCAACTATTGTGCCGGCGGCCTTGGACGGCACATCGGCCTCAATGCATCTTCTACAGGTGTACTTTACCAGTTGTATAACGGCGCTGTTGTGGCGGGCTTACCGGTATCTGGTATCGGCGGATCCCTCGACTTTGGAATAAAGACCGTGGGTGCCTATTCAGTAGTGGCTACAGATGCCTCTACAGGATGTACAGATACAATGGCAAATACTGCACTCGTGAATACTACGCCTTTACCAACAGCATACCCGGTATTTGCTACAGACAGCGGCTACTATTGCGCAACAGGCACTGGCGTGCATATATTCCTTAATAATTCTGATGGCACTGTAAACTATCAATTGTTCAGGGGCGCTACACCGATAGGTACCAGCGTTACGGGCACAGGCAGTGCATTAGACCTGGGCTTGCAGTCTGTTGCAGGCACCTATACAGTGATAGGCACAAGCAGCACATCTACATGTACAGGGGCAATGACCAATAATGTTGTAGTCAACATCATACCATTACCTACCGTGCATAATGTGACCGGCGGCGGTGGCTATTGCCTCGTAGGCGGCACAGGTGTGCATGTGGGCCTCGACCGCTCAGATGCAGGTATCTACTACACACTGTACCGTACAGGATTTGGCGCTGTAGATTCTCTCTACGGTATCAACGGCCCGCTCGATTTTGGTGTATATACCGCCCTGGGCGATTATACGGTTATCGGCAACAGCCAGATCACTTATTGCCCCAACAATATGTTTGGCACTGCCGATGTATACATAGATACATTGATGACTCCTATAGTAGCTATCCGCGCATTCCCTGGTACAGTAGGTGTATGGCATGTTGATTCGATAGATGTATCGGTAACCAATGGCGGCGCCAACCCTACCTATCAATGGTATGTAAACAGTAACCTGATCCCCGGCGCTACTTCGGCTTCATTCACTAACCATGAGTTCTTCAACAACGACTCTGTGTATTGCCTCGTAACTGCAAGCGGACCATGCGGCGGCCTCACTACCTCTAAGTATGTGATCATCAGGTTGCTGGGTGTGGGTGTGGCACAGGTATCATCTGCGGCAAGCGATGTAAGGCTGGTTCCTAACCCGAACAAAGGCACCTTCAGCGTAACTGGCAACCTGGGTACCTCTATAGATCAGGAGGTGACGTTGGAAGTGACCAACATGCTGGGCCAGTTAATATACACCGGCAAAACAAGGACACAGAATGGCAGCATCAACGAGCACATACAACTGGGTAGCAACCTGCCAAACGGTATGTACATCCTCGACCTGCGCTCCGGCACAGAAAAGAGTGTCTTCCATTTTGTAATAGAACAATAATCTGCAAAACTACCTATAACGAGAAATGGCCGCGATTGCGGCCATTTCTCGTTATAGGTAAACAATTTCTAGTGCGCCTGTAACCACGTATCACCCACACCCGTTTCCGCGTTGATAGGTACATCATTGGGTAGCTTCATAGCGCTTTCCATACATTCTTTGATGAGGGCTTTGGCCTGCTCGGTTTCTTCGCGCGGCACATCAAATACAAGTTCGTCATGTACCTGTAGTATCATGCGGGTGCGCATATTGGTTTTCTTCAGCTCGCGGTGGGCGGCTATCATCGCCAGCTTGATCATATCGGCTGCTGTACCCTGTATGGGCATGTTGATGGCGTTACGCTCTGCGTAGCCGCGTACCGTGAAGTTGGCCGAATAAATATCCTTCAGCCAGCGCTTTCGGCCCATTACGGTCTCTACATATCCATGCTCTTTGGCAAAGTTGATAGAGCGGTCCATGTATTGCTTTACAGAAGGGTATTGGGTAAAGTAGTTATCAATGATGGTCTTGGCCTCGGTGCGGCTCACGCCAATATTCTCTGCCAGCCCGAAAGCAGATTGCCCGTATATGATACCGAAGTTAACCGCCTTTGCAGCGCGGCGCATATCCTTGGTCACGTTTTCTTCGGTCACATTATACACCTTTGCGGCAGTGGCTGTGTGTATGTCTTTATTTTCTTTAAAGGCCGTGATCATCGCTTCATCGCCGCTGATGGCGGCCACTATGCGCAGCTCTATCTGCGAGTAATCGGCAGAGATAAGACAATGGCCTGCGCTGCGGGGTATGAATGCTTTGCGTATCTCGCGGCCACGCTCGGTACGTATAGGTATGTTTTGCAGGTTGGGGTTGTTGCTGCTGAGCCTGCCCGTAACAGCCACCGCCTGGTTGTAGCTGGTGTGCAGCCTGCCTGTGCGCGGATTGATAAGGCCGGGCAGCGCATCCACATAAGTGCTTTTGAGCTTGGTCAGCTCGCGGTAGGCCAGTATGTCTTCCACCACCTGGTGCTTGTGCCGCAGCTTTTGCAGTATATCTTCGCCTGTAGCATACTGGCCCGTCTTTGTTTTCTTCTGGCCTGCGTCTACCTTCATTACTTCGAACAGAACTTCGCCCAATTGCTTTGGTGAGCCTATATTGAACTTAACGCCTGCATGGTTATAGATATTCTCTTCTGCCTGCCTGATGTCTTTCTCCAGGTCTTTGGAATAATTGGTGAGGAAGTCCACATCCAGGTTCACGCCTTCGTACTCCATATCAGTGAGTACTGGCACCAGCGGGTCTTCTATCTCGTCGAACACACGCTTCACTCCATTCTTCAGCAGCATGGGGTCAAATGCCTTTTTCAGTTGCAGTGTTACATCAGCATCTTCGGCGGCATATTCTTTCACCTGTTCTATAGGCGCATCGCGCATGGTTAATTGTGCCTTTCCCTTTTTGCCTATAAGTGTTTCTATAGATACCGGTTGGTAGTTGAGGTATTTCATGCTCAGCATATCCATGCTGCGCTTGCCATCGGGGTCTATCACATAGTTGGCCAGCATGGTGTCATAGATGTTGCCTTTCAGCTCAAAGCCCAGCCACTTCAGCATCAGCATATCATACTTGATGTTCTGGCCTATCCACAATATATCTTCGCGCTCAAACAGCGGCCTGAAACGTTCCAGTAGCTCTTTCACTTTTTCCTGCTCCGAAGGTACCACCACAAAATAGCCTGTGCCTTGTGCATAGCTGAAGCTCATGCCCACCAAGTCGGCCAGGTTGGCATCTATATGCGTGGTCTCGGTATCGAAGGAGATCTCTTTTTGTGCCGATAATTTTTCTATCAGGCTATCTATCTCTTCCGTAGTGCTTACCAGTTGATAATCGTGTGGCACCTGGTCTATGGTGAGAAAGTTGCCGGAGAAAGTTTCTGTTTCTTCTATCGTTACGGTTATGTCTGTCTCCACCACTACAGCAGCAGATCTTTTTTGTGGCAGTGCATTCCCAAAGAGGTCAGTAGATACCGGCCCTTTTGGCGCACTACCCGCATTCCATATATCCTGCTCGGTGCTTACGGTGCCCAGCACACGCCGCGCCAGCGTGCGAAACTCCAGCTCGTTGAATACCTCGGTAAGCGCGTCCGTATTTTTTTCCTTCACCCTGAAGTCCTCTTCATGAAATGGCACAGGCACATTGGTGATGATGGTAGCCAGCTTTTTAGACATGATAGCATTGTCCTTGCCATTGCGCACCTTCTCGCCCACAGCGCCTTTTATTTTATCGGCATTGGCTATCAGGTTCTCTATGTTATCGTACTCTGCGAGCAGCTTCGCTGCTGTCTTCTCGCCTATGCCGGGTATGCCGGGTATATTATCCACGGCATCGCCCATGAGGCCCAGCATATCTATCACCTGGTCTACCCGCTTGATGCCCCACTTGGCGCACACCTGCTCCGGACCCAGTATATCTGGTTTATCACCCGATATGGGCTTGTACATAAATATATTGTCGCGCACTATCTGCCCGTAATCCTTATCAGGGGTAACCATATATACGGTATACCCCAGCGCTGCCGCCTCTAATGCCAGCGAGCCTATGATGTCATCGGCCTCAAAGCCGTCCAGCTCCAGGCACGGCAAATTAAAACCTTTGATGATGCGCTTGATATCCGGTATGGCAGCAGACAGGTCTTCGGGTGTTTCCTGCCGGTTGGCCTTGTATGCCGGGAAATCAGTATGGCGCTCAGTAGCTGCAGAAGTATCAAATACGACCGCCAGGTGTGTGGGCTTTTCTTTATTGATGAGATCGAGCAGGGTGGTGGTGAAGCCAAACTGCGCATTGGTATTTTTTCCCTTGCTGGTAATGCGCGGACTGCGTATGAGTGCATAGTAGGCACGGTAGATGAGCGCATAGGCATCCAGCAAAAAAAGTTTCTGTTCAGGCATATTGCTAAGGTAGTCCTGAAAAAGCAAAAGTCAAAAACCTAAATGATGAACGTTATGGTTATAAAAATGTAATTTCACAAAAAACAATTTTATGAAGCAGCAAAGTTATTCAAGCCATGCCCGTTATGTAGCGGGATTCCATTTTGTAGCAGGCGGCCTCATCATTGTGGTGCTGGTGCTATCTATCATCAACCTGGTGCAGCAGTTCTGCGCGCCAGGTATGCTATATACAGGTGTGATGCCTGTGCTGGTAGCCCTTATATTGCTGGTGCTCTTCTGGTACAGCCGCCAATTCGCGGTAAAAGTGCAGGACCGTGCCATACATACCGAAGAAAGCCTGAGGCACTATACCATGACACAAAAGCCGCTTGATAACCGTCTTACCCGCGCGCAAGTGATAGCGCTTCGTTTTGCGCCCGATGAAGAATTTGTGGAACTGGCCCGCAAAGCTGTTGCCGAGAACATGAGCAGCGATGATATAAAGAAGGCCATCAAAGCCTGGCGCGCAGATCATCACCGGGCATAGACACCTATATAATCAATACAGTAAGCAGGAGCATGATAGCGATACGCATGAGCCTGGGGAAGGCTACGTTCAGCACGTGGCCTTCTTCATTGGAGTGAGGATCGAAGTGGTGGCCTGTATCTATGGTGGGTAATAAGCCGGGCAGGCCGGTCATACTGGGAATACCCGTGGTGGGAGTGGTGTCTTTAGTGGCATCGGTTATTGATTCGTGGTGATAGTTGCTATCCGTATCGGCTGTGATTACGATTGCGCCTGCATGGTGGCTCACCGAGATAACTGCGTTTTGAGGCGTATCTGCCCTGCCGGCCTTATTTATACACCCCGGCAGGAAGATGATGATGACAGAAAGGATAAATGCCTTGCGCAGGCTGTGGCGGCTGATCTTAGCGGCGAAAACGGGGGTAAAAATGCTGTTCATAACGTTTGTTTTAAGTGTTAGAAATGGTTTGAATTTCTTTCACAAAAGTGCGCACGTTACCAGCGCTCAAAGCCCGTACTATAGCGGTTTTTAGGGCAGTATTATCCCCTTGCCGCAGGCGTTATTTACAGCGACTAAGCACCTCCTTTTTCACGCACAAAACACGCGTATCTTATACGCACCCAGCGCACGCACTAAACACCACCAAAAAGCGGGAGAAACACCCCAAAACCACTGCGCGGGGAAAATAACATAAGAAATACGGGAAAAATACGGTACCCACCGGCACATATGCCGACTACCTTTACATTATAATAACAACAGAAAATTTGAAAACACACAAAACATTTATTAATTTCATTTTTAAAACACACATGATTATGAAAAAAGGATTTTTGATTCTACTATTATTTGTATGCAATATATCACTAGCGCAAACCAATCCACAATTACCCACTTTAGATTCAAGATATTAGCAAGGTGATGCACATAATCTTATTTCTAATTACCAGTCTTTGTCGAACGTAGATATACATCCATATTCATTTATTATCAACACAACGGATATTAAGGCGTACTTCAACGCACACCCAGGACAAAATACATAGTTTCATTTTTATTTATCTTATGACACTCATGATAGTTTTCAATTGGTTATTGTACCATGTTTAACATTAAATCCCACGCCAGGTAGTACTATCTTAACACATGATATTAATTATGGCAAGGCATTTATTCCATGTAGTATGGAAGGAAATCCAAGTTTTTGTTATGTTTCAGATAATTTAGATGCGAGTAGTAACCAATTTCCTGCTAGTAACCCTCCATGTGATTTAACGAAATTAGATTGTAGCAATAGCACAGTTGGTGAAGCGACTGAAAAATCCTTTATAATGAATTACCAAATTGAAAATACGCAAGAACATCACCATCAAGAATCGTTTACATTTAGTGCAGTAGCTTTACAAAACTATTTAAATAGCAATGCGAGCGTTAGTTTTCTACAGATATATCTAGGTCGTAATCCCGCAATGATCTCGTCAAATGTTGAAAAGTACACGCTGATATTTGTTGGATTAAACAATAGTGGTATACATCAATATGAGACTGTTGGTACTACAAATTTTGTGTATGAACAATGCATGCCCTGTCCAGAATGCGGTGTAGCATTTGATAATACGATTGATTTTAAACCACAGGCAACACCTGCATTGATAACACAATATAAAAATGAAATACAAGCCTTTCTTAATGATAGCATACATCATGATATAATTAATCAAAAATTGTATCGCATTCTTTTAAACAGTATAAACAGCATCAAATAATGTGTTATGTTTTTGTATATTTCATACTATACCTACTATGTAATATTGTTACTTAGTTTATTAATAGGCACATATAAGTATAAAATAACTGACCTTAGCGGGAAGATTATTTATTTTCTTATCTTATCAGGATTTATTACTCAAACATCCGTAATGTTTATCAGTAAGTCTCATGAAAGAAATTTGATATTTTCGGTAGATGTGGTGATAGATTTTTTCTTATTAATGCTATATTTTTATAGGGCAATAAAAGTTCAAAACATCCGCTTAGTATCTATCCTTACGGTGGCAGCATTGGCGATTATTAGTTATATAAATTCTTTTTTTTTACCTACGCCAAGTTAAATACAAATATGCAAACACTTGAAAGCTTTGTAATGGCGGCATTAGCTATATACGTTTTATTCAAAGTATATACAAATGATAGTATAAATAAAATTATTAAGTATCCGGGCTTTATATTTTGGCTCAGTTTTTTAGTGTTATATGGGGGTACTTTCTTTTTTTGGGCTTTTATCAATCCAATATCTATAAGTAAAAGTCAGCAAGAATTTGCAGAGTGTATACAAAACATAATAAACGGTATTGCCTATCTTGGTGTAGGGTATGGCTTTCTTCTATACACACAAAAACGATTAAATGAACAACAATAATTATCTAATAGTAATCTTTTGTTTAGGTACATTATTGTTTACTTTTTTTGCAATAGCATTAGGCCTTTTCCTCATCGTCCACAAAAAGAAACGTTACGAACACCTCCTTGAAAAGCAGAGCATGGAAAACAATTATCAGAACCAATTATTATTGTCGAAGCTGGAGGTGCAGGAACAATCGTTCAAGTACTTCAGCGAGGAGATACATGATAATATAGGCCAGTTGCTGAGTATTGTGAAGATGCAGCTGTACAATATAAAGAGCAGCAGCAAGGAGCCGGAGGTGGTGAATAAGGCAACAGATTGCAATGAGTTGCTGGGCAAGGCCATTAACGACCTGCGCAACATCAGCCATACGCTCAACAGCGGCTACATCAGTAATGCCGGCCTGGCCGATGCGGTGACAAGGTGTTTTACAAACCTTATTTAATGGGTGAGTAAAACACCTCGTTTTAATTTGAAAGTTTTATGTCAGTCCGTAAGTTGATAGAAAGCGACGCTCCTGTGAAAATAATAGCTAAGACTTTAAGTGCTAAACCCAAGGTTAAACCTAAATCTAAGAGTAAGCACAAATTAAATATACATAATCAATAAACCGTCAACCCTTTATTAGTCTTTTATAATTGACTTTGTTTAGGCCGTTGCGCCGTGTCCCTGGCTACTGGGGCATAACTTGGGTTCTTGCCGCTAAACTTAGTCAGAGGTTAACCTTGTCCCCTTCAGCTCGCGACTGAGGGGGACACCATTTTAGATAAAGAAATATATTGGGTCTCAACGACCGCGAAGGTCTGTTTTCGTCTTTTATTTAAAAGTTTGGAAACAGGTAATTCCATATCGTTAAAAGATTTATTTAATACCGCTGAAAGGTCATATGGTGAGGACGAATGCAGAGAACTATTTGAAAGGCTTCGATGGGGAAATGATCCTTACTGCCCACATTGTGGCAGCTTAGATAAAGTTTACCGATACAAGAATAATAAACTGTTTAAGTGTGGTGATTGTAAGAAACAGTTTACTGCTACGGTTGGAACTGTATTTGAATCAACTCATCTTCCGTTTTGGAAAATAATTAAAGCTATGGTTCTCTTCTTTCAACATAAGAAAGGAATATCTTCTTACGTTTTAGCAGACCATATCAAAGTACAGCAGAAAACAGCTTGGCTTCTTCAACAAAAAATAAGATACTCGGTTTCAGAGGACAAAGAATTAATTGGTAGCCTCAAAGGACTAATTGAGGTTGACGAAACATTTGTAGGTGGTAAAAATAAGAACCGGCATCATGCCGGAAGGGTTGCTTTTCGCAATGGTCAACCGTCATTGGTTAAGTCAATTGTATTTGGCATGTTAGAAGTGAATAGAAAACTGATAAAGGTATTTGTAATAAAGAATAGAGATGGGGACACCCTTCATCCATTGATAAAAGCCAATATTGAAGAACAATCCCACATTGTTTCTGACGATTGGGTAGCATACAAC
>CAIVKT010000075.1 GCA_903906615.1 uncultured Bacteroidota bacterium
GGCGATCTCTATAACGAGGAGATTGTTTTTTGTAGCATCCAGATGATACGAGGAGGGCTCATAACGGCTGATATAGTGGTAAGCTGCGAGGCCACTGAGCAAAGCGGTGTCCAGGTGTTGGGTATAGCTATCGCCATCCAGGTACAGCACTGTGTTCGCGGGGCCGCTGTATGTCCGTTTTGTTAGCGTGGGGCCTTCTATGTGCTTAAATGCGGGTACAAAATCGAGGTAAGACATGCTCACCAGGTCGCCATTATGCTCAGGATACACGCCCCACCAGGCATCAACGCCCCTTTTTTCCGAAAGGTATTTCATTGCAGTGCGCGATGTGGAGGCCCATAACGCCAAAAGGCCAAAGATGATGAGTATATATGTGAGGGCTTTTTTGATGATGTGCCGGTTTAGAATAAAAATAATTACTTTTTAGCTAACCACACGCATATTCTGAAATATAGCAAAGCCGCTCCTGTGCAGGAACGGCTTTGCCTTAATGTCTTTGCTGTGTGTGCTTACCTCATAAACAGCAACTCGCTGTACTTAGGCAATGGCCATAGCTGGTCGTCAACGATCAGTTCCAGCTTATCAGCGTGGTAGCGGATCTTGTCGAAGAAAGGTTTTACCTCGTGGCAATATTTGAGGGCGCGCTTGTGCATGTCTTCTGTGTTATTGGCATTCTTGCGGGCTTCTATCATGGCTTCTACATTGTCGTTGATGCCTTGTATGTGCTCGCTCACTTTTTCCACCAGGTTCAACTGTGCTTTGTAGCCTTTCTTATCTATGCCTATTTCCTTCAGGCCACGTACGTTATTGATCAACGTGTTCTGGTAGTTGATAGCAGATGGCAGTACATTGTTGGTAGCCAGTGAACCGATGATGCGGGCTTCGATCTGCACCTTCTTCACATAGTCTTCGAGCATGATCTCGTGGCGGGCTTCCAGCTCGCGTTTGCTGAAGATGCCGTTGTCGAAGAATACTGCTTTCGACTTGTCAGTGATATAGGCATCCAGTGCTTCCGGTGTGGTCTTGAAGTTGCTCAGGCCACGGCGTTTGGCTTCTGCAGCCCATTCTTCGCTGTAGTTGTCGCCTTCGAAACGGATCTTCTTGGAGTCAGATATGTTCTGGCGCAGCACCTGCAGGATGGCTATTTCTTTCTTCTCGCCTTTTTCTATCAGGGCATCCACGTCTTTCTTGAATTGCTTCAGCGTTTCGGTCATGATGGTATTGAGCACCACCATTGGCGAAGCACAGTTGGCCGAAGAGCCTACCGCGCGGAACTCGAACTTGTTGCCTGTAAAGGCGAACGGGCTGGTGCGGTTGCGGTCGGTGTTATCCATCAGCAGCTCGGGTATCTGCTTGTGTATATCCAGCTTCAGTATTACTTCATCCTGTTCGGTGAATTTCTCTTTCACCCTTGTTTCCACTTCATCCAGTACATCAGAAAGGAACTTGCCGATGTATACGGAAATGATGGCCGGTGGCGCTTCGTTGGCACCCAGGCGATGGTCATTGTTGGCAGAGGCAATAGAGCCGCGCAGCAGATCAGCATAGTCATGTACCGCCTTTATGGTGTTCACAAAGAAGGTGAGGAACATGAGGTTGGTACGCGGTGTTTTGCCGGGAGATAAAAGGTTGATGCCCGTATCTGTAGCGAGGCTCCAGTTGTTGTGCTTACCACTGCCGTTCACGCCTGCGAATGGCTTTTCGTGCAGCAGGGCTTTGAGCTTGTGGCGCTTGGCCACTTTGTTCATCACATCCATCAGGAGGGTGTTGTGGTCCACTGCTATGTTGCACTCTTCAAATATGGGCGCGCACTCAAACTGTGATGGCGCTACTTCGTTATGGCGTGTGCGCAACGGTATACCCAGCTTGTAAGACTCCTGTTCGAAGTCCTGCATGAAAGCATATACACGCTCTGGTATAGAGCCGAAGTAATGGTCTTCCAGCTGCTGGCCTTTTGCCGGGCTGTGACCCAACAGGGTGCGGCCGCACATCAGCAGGTCGGGTCGGGCATTGGCGAGCGATTCGTCTATTACGAAGTACTCCTGCTCCCAGCCCAGGGTGGCTATTACCTTGCTCACGTTCTTATCAAAGAAGTGGCAAACGTCCACGGCTGCTTTATCTAATGCGCTGATGGACTTGAGCAATGGCGCTTTATGGTCCAGCGATTCGCCGTTGTAGGCAATGAATATAGTAGGGATGCACAGCGTCTTTCCGGAGCCTGCTTCCATGATGAAAGCGGGTGAGGAGGGATCCCATGCGGTATAGCCGCGGGCCTCGAAAGTGGCGCGTATGCCGCCATTCGGGAAGCTCGATGCGTCGGGCTCCTGTTGTATCAGTGCGTCGCCGTCAAACAACTCTATGGCAGTACCATCGCTTTTGATGGTAAAGAAGGAGTCATGTTTCTCAGCTGTAGTGCCGGTAAGCGGCTGAAACCAGTGCGTGAAGTGGGTTACACCGCGTGCTTCGGCCCATGCCTTCATGCTGGCCGCCACCTGATCGGCCATGCGGCGGTCCACACGTGTGCCGTTCTTCGCTGAGTTCATGAGGCTTTTGTAGGCTTCATCGCTCAGGTACTCGCGCATGTTGTGGCCGTTGAATACATTGCTACCGAAGATCTGTGTGATCCTCTTTTCACCGTAACCGGATACTATTTTCTCTTCACCGGAAACTGACTTGATGGCTTGAAAACGTAAAGACGACATAATATTAAATTTTGTGCAAATCTACATGTTTTGCGCAAATTCAATAAATTTTCTTCACTTTTTTAATAAAATAATAACATGCAGAATAATTAGCAATTAAATAGGCTTCTGTATCTTATTCGCACTTTGTGATGTAAGAGCAAGCAAAATCAGTAGTTATGCAGTTTTCTGTAAATACTTTTTTACTGCCGTTGGTTGATTGTAAATTTATCGTTATGTTTTTATTAACTGCTTGGTCGTCAAAGTGTATGATGGGTAAATGCTCTA
Source organism: uncultured Bacteroidota bacterium (assembly GCA_903906615.1). GTDB lineage: Bacteria > Bacteroidota > Bacteroidia > Chitinophagales > Chitinophagaceae > Nemorincola. The sequence continues at coordinate 2,970 of CAIVKT010000075.1, forward strand.
TGAATCGATCGTCCTGTTTCGTCAGAAACGAAACAGGACGATGAAGATCATGACCGGAGATTAATTTTTAACAAAAGTCCTTGATACCATATTGTTTACACAGATGGTATAGATGCCTTTGGGGAAATGTGCAATATTCAATGCGATGTTTTTAGCATCATACTTTTCAGAATATACATTTTGGCCAAGAAGGTTGTAGACCGATAAACTATTGATATTGTCTGATGATACAATATTCAATACATCTTGTGCAGGGTTTGGATAAAGTTCCACTGCGGACTGCAAAAGTACATTTGCCACATTTGTAGAGCTTACCGGTGAGGTCACCACGCGTATTCTTTGGTTGGTGGCATCTGTGATGTATAATTTGCCAGCGAGGCCTATGTGTATACCGGTAGGCCCGTTGAGCTGTGCTATTGTAGCCGGACCATTATCTCCACTATACCCCTGTGTAGAGCCTGCAATTGTGGTAATAATGCCGGACGGGTTTATCTTACGGATGACATGATTAAGGCAGTCTGCAATATAAACGTCGCCGGTAGCATCTGCAAAAACGTCATTAGGTGTGTTCAGTGATGCGGCAGTTGCCTGGCCATTGTCTCCTGTATATCCGCTTGTCCAGTTGCCTGCAATAGTGGTGAGTATGCCAGTTATGTGGTCGACCTTACGCACCAGGTTATTATATACATCGCAAAAAAACAGGTTGCCTGCAGTGTCTACGCACAACCCCTGCGAGGCGCTGATCTGTGCTGCAGTAGCCAGTGTTCCGTCAGGCGAAGAGCCGGTGGCCCCGGTGCCAATAACTGTAGTGATGATACCTGTATTGCTGATCTTTCTTATAGCGAAATTCGAGTTGTCTGAAAAGTATATGTTGCCTGCGGCATCTGCGCGCAGAAACATAGGCTGGTGCAGCGTGGCAGCGGTAGCTGCGAATCCATCACCGGTATATCCGGGAGTGCCTGTGCCTGCTATTGTGGAAATAATGCCTGCGGTATTTACTTTGCGCACCCTGTTATTACTAGCATCGCCTATATATAAATTGCCGAATGTATCTATAGCTACACCATAAGGGCGGTTTAACTGGGCTGCTGTCGCAGCAATGCCGTCTCCGTTGAAGCCAGCGGTGCCGGTACCCACTATCGTGGATATGATACCTGATGTACTTATTTTCCTGACCACACTATTTTCTAATTCGACAAAATAGACATTCCCTGCCCTGTCCTGTACTAACTCTTCGGGGTGGTTGATAGTGGCTGCTGTGGCAGCAAAGTGATCACCGCTATAACCGGGGGAGCCGTTGCCTGCTATGGTAGTGATCGTTTGCGCGTTAGTGGCGCACATCGCAAAACAGAATGCGGAAATCAAACAGGTAATTTTTTTCATAAGATTGTTTTAGAAAATAAATGTAAACATTTTTTAACATCCCTCTACTTTTTTAAGCAATAAAATCAGAAGTGGCCTATTGTATATCATTCGCATTTTACGATCCAGGAACAGGCAAAATCAGTAGTTATGCTATTTTCCGTAAATACCCGCTTATCGCCTTCGGTTGATTTCAGGCTTATCGTTATGTTTTTATTAACTGCCTGATCATCAAAATGTATGATGGGTAAATGCTCTGTGAAGTCTACCCCGCGGCGGCCATTCCATTTGTAAGCGGCCTCTTTGGCGCACCAGGCAAGGGTGACCAATTGCTCGCCGGGAAACAGCAGTTGCTCGGTGGGGGAGAGGAACTTATGCTGTATGCGCAGGATATTGGGGTGCCAGGTCTGTATATCTATACCGGCTTCGTTATGTGTATCTACCACGGCGGCCACGTAGGGCCAGGAGTGAGAGATGGAGAAATAAAGCTCGTTATTATCTATACGGGGCTTGTCGTGCTCGTCTTTGCGGATGTTGTGGAGGGGGAAGTCTTTTTGCAGCAATTTTAATAAAAAGCGGCCGCCGAGGAACTCCATGCGGCGTTTCTCATGCTTAATATCGGATGTGATACCGGCACCTTCGCTGAAAAATGCCTCCGGCTCCTCCATTTTCCAGATGGCGGCGAGGCCGTGGGTTCCTATTTCAAATTCTTTAAAGAGCGGCATTTATTTAAATTCCAGGGGGCAAATTATAATTTCCAATTGGGTGGTTTCAAGGGTATGCGAATTGCTCACTTTTACTGCTCACTCCCGATAACTATCGGGATGTTGATAATCAATGAGTTGAGGTTGAAACGTGCTATAAACTTGCTCACTTTTTTGCCCAGATATTGCACTCATTACCCCAAAACGGTTGCATGAAATTACCTGAAAAGGTTAATAAAACTTCCATTTTTGGTTGCCTGAACCGGAACCAGCCTATCGGCAGGCAGGTTTGTAGAATTTACAACATTCAGAATGCCGTTTGACTAATGGAAGTATACTTCAAAACACAAAAAGATACCACGCCAAAGAAATAGCCCTTAACGGCCCAAAGGTCGCTTATAAAGGAATACGAGCCAAGACGAAAAATCTATGGGGCGTTTTGTTTTATTGATAGGGTATTTAAGATGGTCATGTGCGGAGATAAAAGATAGAATTGATCAGTCAGGATAATACGTGCCGCCGATAAATACCTGGAACATGTAGACCTGGAAGTAGAAGCAAAGGGCAACAAGGGCCAGTATGGGCCATTGCAGCCTTTTGTCGGAGTGGAGCATGAAGAAAAAGATGATAATGGTATTGCCTAGTAAGTAGAGGAAGTGCTGAATGTGTGTATAGCTGCCAAAGGTGAGCCATACGAGATTGCTGAGGAAAAAGACAAGCACATAGTTTTTCCAGGTATAGACTGCTTTGTTGGAGAAGCGATCGAGGAAGATATAGAAGAAGGGGTTCATAAAGGTGTAGCGGAGCAGGCTGGGGAGGTTGGTGGTGCCGGAACCCCAGATAGGGTTGTACAAAATACCCTCGAGGGTAATGGTGGCGAGATATACACAGGAGGCCATAAGAAAGGAGTCTTGCGCACGGTCTTTGAGCAGCCACTGAAAGCAGCGGATGACTGCAAAGAAGAAGCAGAATATGCCTACGAACAGGGCCAGTGCGCAGAGCCATATAGTTGGCGGCCCGGCGAAGGTGGTGAAGGGCAGGGTTGGCCAGTTGAACTCGTGGCCCCAGGCGTGTTGCTGCGCATAGAAGTAGGCAAACCACTTATGAGTAGTGTAGTATTGGTACCATATGAAGAGTGCTGTGCCGAGGAGGAGCGGTATGAGATAGGTGACCAGATATTGGTACAGGCTTTTGTACCAGAGCCTGCGGGGGGCAGATGTGAGGCACATGGCGAGAAAAGCCGGAGCCACAAAAACTACGGTGACCCTGGTGAGGGAGAGCAGGAATAGGGAGATCCATATGGTCCACCTGCGGTCTGTACGAATGCCATATAGGGCAAGGGAAGCAAGCAGGAAGAAGATCGCCTCGGAGTAGGGAATGAAGGCAAAGAATACAGTGGGTATGGTGAGCCACAGGAGCTTGTTCTGGATGCCGGGCTGCAGCATATTGCACAGGAGGCTGAAGCCTGCCGCAAAAAACAGGATGTTGAGTACGCAGATGCCGGGTATGTCAAGAAACGAGAATTTCCATATGAGGGGAAAGAGTATGTAGAAGCCAACATTACATGATTGGCCGGGATCGAAGTGGTAACCGTTTGCGGCAACAGAGCGGTACCAGCCAGCATCCCACCGTGCTATAATTTCGGAGTTGGGCAGGGTAGCCACCAGTGTGCCTTTAAAAAAATAGAATTCGATACCATAGAATACTGCCCCATACAATGCCACCAAAAGGAAGGTATGTAGCATGTCTTTTTTGTTATTGATGGTAGTTGCAGTCACGAACATGGCACTTGATGTGAATCAAAAGTAATCAAATTTTCAGGATGCAAGGTGAGGTATTGTATTACCCTGCGTGGGAGGTTCCTTCGCGATATGCGACCAGCTCAGTTTGAATAGGACTGCCCGTGTGAAGTGGCAAATTTAGATTTTCCTGAGCTATAGCGAATAGCACAACTCCTATGGCGCGGAACGTGGGTAGGCCTCCCCTTTAAAGATGAGGCGGGCGAGGTCTTCTTTTTTATAAATGATATTGGCGCGGTACTGGCTGATGATGGTCCATTTTTTCTCGCGTGTGTCCCACCGCTCGGGGATGGCGCTCCATACCTCTTGCTGTGCCGGGTTTACAATAAATACTTTGCAGTAGTTGCCGCCGGTCATACATACGAATATGGAGCTATCTGGCAGTTCCACCACATTGCCACCAGATCGGTAGTTGTCTTGCTGGGTATGGTAATTGGTTATGCCGGTGGTGGTGCATTGGTATTCCCATATTTTCTTTAAGCCTTCATTGGCAGTGGCAGGCTCATGCAGCTTCACTATTTTGGGCAGGCCATTTATGGCACAGGTATTATTGTTGTAGAGGTACAGGTAGCCATTACCGGAGTATTTGCAGGAGTGTTGCCCGCAGAAGAGGGAGCTGTCTCGCAATGGGGCTGCTATTTTTTCCGGCGCACCGTATTGCCTGACCACGATGCCCTCGGGGTATTTTATTTTTACAATACGGTTGATGTTGCGGAAGCTGACGTAGATGTAATTGTTCTTCTCGTCGAAATAAAAGGCATTCTCATGCACATCGCCATATTTGATGTCTTTTGGGGCGAGCATACCTCGGAGATCAGATAGGGAGAAATAATCAGATGACTTCCACGACCAGGCCACTTTGCCGCTATCGTCGTATTCGATGAGTGTGCCGAACTGCATTTTTTTGGCAGCGGTGTCGTGCGCAATGGATGGGCGGCCTTTGTCCCACAGCATCGAATCCTCGCCGAGGGCCATGTAATGGCCGTTTAGGAGGCGGGTAAACTGGTGGTGGTAATGCTCCGAATAGTCTTTGCTGACCACGGCATTAGTGGGTGGTTTGAAGAGTACATTGCAGTTATAATCTATCTCGCAGGGCGGGTCGAAAAGAAAGGTGATCGTACCCTGGTGTGTCCATTTCAGGTCGCGTGGGGTGAGGTTTATGCCATTGATCTTAGTCATAAACCATACGGGCTGCCCTTTCATATCGTAGATGGCTTTATTGTCATCGAGGAATATGTAGGCATCTTTGTATTTCGTAGCAGTATCTACTATCCTGAGTCGCGCGAGGGAGGTATCCACGTCGGGGCTTAGTTGTGTGCTAAAATGGTACATGGGTGTGTGTGCAAAGGGTTTGTTCTTTTTGAGGTAAACGGCGCGCCAGGTATAGCTGCTGCCCCACGCCGGTACGGTGGCTATGATCTTATTCCCGGGATCTGCCACAGAATAGATGATGCTTTGGCGAAACGAGTCATCGGTGCTGATATTGCCTTCGGCGATCTCCAGGCGGTAAGTGCTTGTTTTTTCTTTTGCAGGGAATGAAAAACCGATGAGCCGGTAATTGAGACTGCTTCTTTCAAGGGGCAATACTTGTGCTTTTAATTGAATAGAAAAGAGCAATAGCAATGTGAATAGGTACGGAATAGGGGCCATTGTGTGGGTTAAGTGAATTTTTTGTTTAATAAATAAACAGGTATAACACTGTCTTAAATCTTAAACGTTAGTTAATGTGGATAGTTTAATGAAGACGTGAGATTTGTCATAGAAGTTGGGTAGTTGAACAGATAAATTAAAAAATGAGGTAAAATTAATAGCTATAAATTTAAAAGCACAGATGGAGGAGTAAGAAGTGGTATATTTCCATTGCCTGGTGTAGGTACAGTGCAAACGCACAATTGTTTTTAACGAGTATTTTGGAACGATGGCGAAATAATTTTCACCATCTTACTTGTTCTTTCCCATTTTTACTTCGTTGTA
>CAIVKT010000076.1 GCA_903906615.1 uncultured Bacteroidota bacterium
AGTTTGCACTGAGAGAGAAAAGTTCTCAGCTTCATGACCCTGCTAGGTTTAAGTTGATTGAAGATAGTTTGAAAGTAACTGTACGCACGTTTGTATTTCAGCACACTGAAGTGCTTGCGATACTTAATCAGCTTAAAACACAGCTACTAACCAAACTTTTGGATTTAGAAACCACAACTCCAGCTGAAAATCAAGAAATATCGATAATGCCTGATGTTTCACAGGTATTTGTTGTTCATGGTCACGATGTGCAAGCACAGGTAGAAGTCGCTCGTTTCATTGAAAAGCTTGGACTTATTCCAATCATATTACATGAGCAGGCTAGTTCAGGAAAGACAATAATCGAGAAGATAGAAGCATATTCAAATGTTGGATTTGGAATTGTGCTTTACACCCCTTGTGATATTGGTGCAATGAAAGGGCAAGAAAAGCATTTACAGTCTCGAGCGAGGCAGAACGTGATATTTGAACACGGCTATTTGAATGGTAAGTTAGGCAGAGATCGGGTGTCTGCGCTTGTTAAGGACACTGTAGAAACCCCAAGCGATATATCTGGTGTGGTGTACACACTAATGGACACACATGGGGCATGGGAGATGAAAGTAGCGAAAGAAATGAAAGCGGCTGGCTATCTGATCGACATGAATAAGTTATAAATGTTATAGACTACATATTACTATGAGTATAGCTCCCCATGTTGCTCGTAGTGTTCCAAAAAATAAGTTGTTGGGCGTAATCTTCAGATTACGTCTTTGCCGGTAGCCAGTCTCATGACTGGCGAATGAGTGCTACACGTCCCACTCCCCAAAAACCATTTTTGTTTTCCTCTCGCTTTTCCCCTAAAATTGCACCCGCAGTGAGTAGATTAAGTGAGTCAAATACATTCCGCGCATTCAGGAGTTCGAAGTACACGCTGTACTTTACCGGCAGGTCGGTATCGCAGTTGGGCACCTGGATGCAGCGTACGGCCGTGGTGTGGGTGGTGTATTCCATGACCAATTCTGCATTTTTAATAGGCGCTACCATTTTTGCCGAGCAGTTCCCGTCCTTCCTGTTTTCTATTCCCGGTGGCGTAGCCGCCGACCGGTACGACAGGCACAAGATCATCATGCTCATGCAAATACTGTCTATCATACAGTCGGTGCTTATGGCCGTGATGGTGCTTACCCACCACACTACCGTATGGGCTATCATAGTGCTTAGTGTATTACTCGGCATCATCAACGCATTTGATGTGCCTGCCCGGCAAACACTGGTACACGAAGTAGTAACCGACCATGCCGACCTGCCCAGCGCTATAGCTATGACCACGGCCATGGCCAACCTCGCGCAGTTGCTTGGGCCTGTGCTATCGGGCATAGTGCTTAGTGTGTTTGGCGCTGCGGTATGCTTTTTTGTGAATGCGGCAAGTTTTGGCGGCGTTATGCTGTCGCTTATACTGATGAAGTTGCCACCCTCCCCGCCACGTAAGAATGAAAAGAATGTCTTAGTGGAATTTGCAGATGGCTTTAGATATTTAAGGCGCTCGCCCAACATCAGCATGATGATCCTTTTGCTGGCGCTCACCAGCTTGCTGGTACTACCTTACAACACAGTATTACCAGTATTTGCCAAAGTCATTTTTAAAGGCAACGCCTCCACCTTCGGCCTTATCAATGGCTTTATAGGTGCGGGCGCAGTGGCGGGTACTGTATATCTTGCATCGCGAAAGCCTGGTGCGCCACTTAAAAAAATATTGTTTGCCGGTACTTTTATCCTCGGCGTGGGCATGATATTGTTTTCGCAAACGCGGTATTTCCCTGTAGCTATGTTCTTTGCTATTCTTACAGGTTTTGGCTCTATGGCCCAATATACGGTGAGCAATATTGTTGCCCAGTCTGAGTCTGCGCCCGAGATGCGGGGCCGTGTTATCGGTATCATGTTGATGGCCTTATTTGGTATGATGCCTATAGGCAGCCTGGTTGTGGGCGCGGTATCCCAGCGTATCGGTGCGCCAACTACCATGCTGGTGCAGGGCATTATCGCTATTGTGCTGGCACTTGCGTTTAGCCGCTTCCTGTTCAGCCGCACAGTAGTACCTGTGACAAACGATATAAGCATAGCTGAGGTAGAAGAAATGGAGCAGGAGAAATACCTATGATTTAAAGTACGCTATTTCTCTGTTTATACCTCTAAATTTGCAGTTCAAAACCTAAATAATGAAACTCACCAACGATAAAATACTCATCACCGGCGGGGCCACAGGCATCGGCCTTGGGCTTACCGAAAGGTTTTTGCAGGAAGGCAATACCGTTATTATTTGCGGCAGGCGTGCCGATATTTTAAATGAAGTAGCACAAAAGCATCCTGCTGTCATCACTAAAGTATGCGACCTCTCCGCAGAGGCCGATCGTATAGCGCTATACAAATGGATAGCAGAAAACCATAGCGACCTGAATGTACTCGTAAACAATGCCGGTGTACAAAACTGGATGAACGTTGCAGATGATGATTTTTATCAACGGGCGAAGGACGAAATGACCACGAATGCGTTAGCGCCCATTCACCTGTCCGCAATGTTTGCGAAGTTGCCATCGCTCAATGCCATTATTAATGTCACCTCAGGCCTGGCATTTGTTCCGTTTTCAAAAGTGCCGGTATACTGCGCTACCAAAGCATTCGTACGCTCATTCACACTTTCCTTGCGCCATATGCTCAAGGATACGAATATTGAAGTGATCGAGATGATACCCCCTGCCATCAACACTAACCTTGGCGGCCAGGGCATACACAATGACCACCCATCTGTAAGCGATTTTGTGGAGTCTGTTTTCGAGCAAATGAGGGAAGGGAAAACAGAAGTCACCTTTGGCACCAGCGAATCGAGGGCAAAAGCAAATAACGATGCCATAGGCGAGTACTATAAGCGATTGAACCCATAGAGCTATGCCTTGCGATCATAAATTCAAAAAATACCTGGAACTGGAACTGCTCGATTTTGAGCCTGTAACCCTTATTGTCGGTACCTTCTGCCCGGCGTGGCCAAAGGAAAACACGGCAGAGTGGTTCTATGGCCGTACAGATAAAAGCAGCTTTTGGGATGTGCTGCCCCGGTTGCACGGCGCACCATCTCTAATAAACGCAACGCCTGCCGAATGGAAAGCGTTTTGCCGTAGCCAAAAGATCGCCATCACCGACCTCATCAGTGGCATAGACGATGCCGACCCGGAAAACAAG
>CAIVKT010000077.1 GCA_903906615.1 uncultured Bacteroidota bacterium
CCCCCTTCGGGGTTACCCCTTTTTCTTAACTCGGTGAGATTGCACTAAAAGAGTTTTCTCCTCAGGAAACACGATCGTTATAGATTCTGTTTTTGCACACTTCTTGTTCCGATTTTTTTATTTTTTGAGTTTACGTTGATAATCATTGCTTTAGCCTGAAAATGTTGGTAATTCTTGCTACATTTTTGCGCACTTGTGCACTTTCTTTGCGCATTTATCAGTATCAGAATTTGCGAAATTTACAGGATTCGCAGAATTTGGTACGGCCTGCGTGGAGGAGCGTTCATAGTGTCTGTACCTATCTGCCTGTGTATACTTCGCCTTTTATAGTATAAAGATCGCATGAGGGATTGAATTTATGAAATTGGGTTTCTATGGTAGCGCGCTTTCCGTGCTGTCATAGTACAGCCGGTGGCTATGACAGAAGTTTTTTTCATGCTAAATGATTGAGGTTTGGTGTGTTATATGTTATTGCTTGCCTCGTTTTTCGGGAAGTGCTTTGTTGTGGTGTTTTTAAGGATTTTAAAAGAGATGTGTGGGGGATTTGCAATGGGTTGTGTTGACTGTATTGTGCGAGATTGTGTATTGTCATTAGCGCGAGTGCCACCACCCCTGCCTGAAAATGACCGCTTCGCTATTATTTTCAGTCTCCCCTCCTTCGCAGGCGGGGAATTACTCAATTCCTGTCCTTCGCGAGGGCGTCGGTGGGACACCAACACCGGCGGCAAGTACGCGTATCGCTACCTCGCCAATTTCTTCACTCGCATCCTATACACCACCAGCAATACCAGCGATGTAAGCGCAGTAATGCACAGCAGCGTAATGAACGGCGCTACATCCTGCATGAGGAAGGCGAGGGCAATGATGAGGATATTGGTGGAAACGATGATGAGGGTGGCGCGGGAGTGCGTGAAGCCGGCATCGAGCAGGTAGTAGTGCAGGTGGGTGCGGTCGGCTTTGAGAGGCGATATGCCTTTGGAGGCGCGGAGTATGAATACGCGTATGCCATCGTAAACGGGGAGGTATAGTATGGATAGGGCGATCATTAATGCGCCTCTCCCGGAATGCACTAATGAGGCTAAAGGCGCAGGCGGGGCTGCAGGGAAATGCTGCACGAACAGCACGCACAGAATAAACACCATGAAGCCGAGGAGCATAGACCCGGTATCGCCCATGTATATTTTTGCGGGGGCAAAGTTGAAGAACAACAGGCCAATGGTAGCCCCGCAAAGGCTGAAGGATATACCTGCAAGGGCGGTAGATGATTGGAGCGCGAATAGTGCGCCCAGTAAAGCTGTGTATAATACTGCGGTAACGCCGGCCAGGCCATCTATGCCATCTATGAAGTTGAATACATTGATAAAGAAGGTACAGGCCAGTGTGGTGACCACCATACTCACCAGCCAGGGCAGTTCTTCAATACCCGCAAAGCCATAAAGGGAGGTGATGCGGATATCAGCAAAGTACACGGTGAGCGCGGAGGCTATTAGCTGCGCCAGTAGTTTTTTAGATGGGCGCATATTCATCAGGTCATCGTACACGCCTGTGAAGAACAATAAGACGGATGAGGCAATAATGAATACCCAATCGCTGCTGTACATGAAGTAGGCAGCACTTAACAGGAAGCCTGTGAAAATGCCTATGCCACCGAGACTGGGTATGCCAGGGCCATGTATCTTGCGGGTATCATCGGGTATGTCGTAGATCTTGCGTTGGGTGGTGATGAACAGCACTTTGCGCACTGTATATACGCTGACCACGAACGATACGGTAACCGCTATGAAGTATAAAATGTATGGAGTAACGCCTGAACTCATAGGGCAGTATCTGTTATAACGGGCTATGCCTCTAAAAATTGTTTGGTGAAGGCGTATAAATTAAAATCGTCTTTTTGCATGGCCTGCGCCAGTTCTTTATTCAGCCGTTGCTGGTCTATGCCCCTCATGCGCTGGCTTTGTATCAGTTGCCATGCTTTTTGCGAAAGCAGCTGCAGGCGCTTTGCAGGCAACTCTTTTTGTTTGGCCAGGTGATCGGTAATGGCGGTGGCCAATTCGGCAATACCGGTATCGGAGGTAGCAATGGTTTTGATCACAGGCATCTCCCCGGCATCGGTAGCCTTTTCGTGCGCCAATATGCGCAGGCTGCGGTACAGGGCTTCGGCATCGGCACGCTCGGCTTTGTTCACCACAAAAATATCTGCTATTTCCATCACGCCGGCCTTCAGCGTTTGCACTTCATCGCCTGCTTCGGGTACAAGTGCTACTACGGTGCAATCGGCCAGTCCGGCTATCTCCACCTCGCTCTGGCCCACGCCAACGGTCTCTACCACCACCAGGTCGAACGGGGCGGCCTTTACGAGGTCGGTAATCTCTATTATTTTTGCGTTAAGTCCGCCCAGTGCGCCACGGGTGGCCAGGGAGCGGATGTATATATTGGGGTTGGTATAAAACTCGCTCATCCGAATGCGGTCGCCCAGCAGGGAACCGTAATTGAAAGGCGAAGAAGGGTCCACAGCAATGACTGCGATCTTTTTATTTTCTTTGAGCCAGTGGCGGAGCAATGAGTTTACAAGTGTACTTTTGCCGGCGCCCGGAGGGCCGGTGATGCCGATGACACGGGCACGGTTGTTTTGGCGCAGGCTAAGCAAAAGAGCGGTATAACCATCAAGCTCATTTTCGACAATGGTGATGCCCCTCGCCAGGGCGAGGAAGCTGCCATCTATTACCTGTTCCTGTAGCTGTTGGATATTGCCCTGCACTAAAAAGTTGTTTTATGCGTTGTTAGTTA
>CAIVKT010000078.1 GCA_903906615.1 uncultured Bacteroidota bacterium
AACGGTGCCATGGTTCGACGAGGCTCACCATGACACCTACGTAATTCATGTGTAAAGAAACTTTAAACACAACCAATCAACCCTTTAACTAATTAACTTATTACCTTCTCCCCGGCATCATACCCGGCATTCCCATGCCCATTCCGCCGCCGCCTTTCATTTTATTCATCATGCCCATCATCTGCTTCATTTGCTCAAACTGCTTCATGAAGGCATTTACTTCTGTCACATCCTTACCGCTGCCCAACGCTATGCGCTTGCGGCGGCTACCATCTATCACATCAGGATTGCTGCGCTCGTATGGGGTCATAGAATTGATCATGGCCTCAATCCCTTTAAAGGCATCGTCTGATATATCTATGTCCTTTATGGCCTTACCCACACCGGGTATCATAGCCAGCAGGTCTTTGATGTTGCCCATCTTTTTGATCTGCCCCAGTTGCTCTTTAAAGTCTTCGAAGTCAAATTTATTGGCGCGTATCTTCTTCTCTAATTTCTTGGCCTGCACCTCATCGAACTGTGCCTGGGCACGCTCTACCAGCGTGGTGATGTCACCCATGCCCAGTATACGCTGTGCCATACGCTCGGGATAGAAAATATCCAGCGCATCCAGCTTCTCGCCCATGCTCACAAACTTGATGGGCTTATCTACCGTGTACTTGATAGACAATGCCGCACCGCCGCGTGTATCGCCATCCAGCTTGGTAAGCACCACACCTGTAAAGTCGAGGCGGTCGTTGAATGCTTTGGCCGTGTTCACAGCGTCCTGCCCGGTCATGGAGTCTACTACAAACAGTATCTCGCCGGGGTTCATCGCACTTTTTATGTTCTTCACTTCCTGCATCATCACCTCGTCTATGGCAAGGCGGCCCGCAGTATCTATGATCACTACATTATGGTTGTTCTGCTTGGCATATACTATTGCTTTCTCGGCAATAGATACGGCATCTTTGTTCTCCAGGTCCAGGAATACAGGCACCTTTATCTGCTCGCCCAGTACGCGCAGCTGCTCCATGGCCGCCGGGCGGTATATATCTGCAGCTACCAGCAGCGGGTGCTTGCCCTTCTTGGTTTTGAGGAAGTTGGCCAGCTTGCCGGAGAAGGTTGTTTTACCCGATCCCTGCAGGCCTGCTATCAGTATCACTGTTGGTTTGGCGCTAAGATCCAGCTCGGCTTCTGTGCCTCCCATCAGCTCTGCCAGCTCGTCCTTTACTATCTTCACCATCAGTTGGCCGGGGCTTACCGAGGTAAGCACCTTCTCGCCCATAGCCTTGTCCTTTACCTTATCAGTAAATTCTTTGGCTATCTTATAGTTCACATCGGCATCTACAAGTGCGCGGCGTATCTCCTTTACGGTGGTCGCGATATTGATCTCGTTGATGCGGCCTTCGCCCTTCAGCTGTTTAAACGCGGTTTCGAGCCGCTCACTCAGATTATCAAACATATTATTTTATTCAAAAATTCGGATGGCGAAGTTAAGCCAAAAAAGCAAAGATTTCTATTTGTATAAAACAATAAGAAATATGAAATAAACACTAACATTTTATATG
>CAIVKT010000079.1 GCA_903906615.1 uncultured Bacteroidota bacterium
CACATTACAAGTGATCTGTGATTACCCCACATGGCTGCACGCCGAAGACAAGATCAAAAACTATCCACTGCTCACGCAGGATGAATACCTTGAAGCCAACCTGGCTTTAGAACAAATACACTTCCTGGATGTGGATGCCAATAACCTTCGCGATGGCGTGGGTGATAAAATAAGCCACTACCCCAATGTGGTACTGGTGGCGAGTACCACAAACACCCATGCACTGGCATCGGTAAGGCGATTGATCACCGAGCTAATGCGGCAGGACATTAGCTGCCCGGTGATACTGAAAACAGAAAGCAGGGAAAGAACAGTAGATGAGCAGCTCATACATCTCGCTACAGATACCGGCGGCCTGCTGCTCGATGGCTTTGGCGATGGCATATGGCTCACCAATGAACCCGCCAGCCTCAACAACAGCCGTATGAGCGGCCGCACCTACCTGGAAGTAAAAAGTAATAATCAATTTCTCAACAACACCGCTTTCTCCATACTACAAGCCACCCGCACGCGCATCAGCAAAACAGAATACATCAGTTGCCCGAGCTGTGGCCGCACATTATTTGACCTGCAGGAAACTACCGCCAAGATACGTGCAGCCACTAATCACCTGAAGGGTGTGAAGATCGCCATCATGGGCTGCATAGTCAATGGCCCCGGCGAAATGGCAGATGCCGACTTTGGTTATGTAGGCAGTGGCCCAGGCAAGATAACTCTGTATAGAGGTAAGGAAGTAGTAAAGAAGAACGTACCGAGCGAAGTAGCCGTTAATGAGTTAATTTCTTTGCTGAAGGAAAGCGAAGCGTGGGTGGAGTTGTGATCTAAAACGGCAAGCCCGACGTGCCCTTTATTAACTGCCTCCGCAGAAACGGCAATGCATTCACCGCTTTAAGAAAAAACGAGGTCGCTCTTTCTTTACCAAAATTACCTTGTATCAATCGCCCGAGCGATATGCGTGTAGAGAACAATTCTTTCCATTGTGTTGTATAGCTCCGTTCCATTCGCTCACGGCTTATTCGTCCTTGCAAAAATTCATCCACACCCCCTGCCGCTATCTTCGCCGAGTGGAGCGCAATGCTCATACCATTCCCGCACAGTGGCGTTATCATACCTGCAGCATCGCCCAGCAGCAGTACACCATCATGTACCAGCTCTTTTTTATCAAAACTAATTTGCGAGATAGTAACTGGAAAGTCTTCATCAAAAATGGCATTAGTGAATATTTGCTCCAGCACTTTGTTCTTCATCAACACCTCCCGCTCCATTCGCTTAATGTCATTACCACAATTTTTAAGATTAGCTGCCGTCGTGAGATAGCACAGGCAATACTTTCCATCTTCTATCTGCGATATACCACAGTAGCCATTCTTGAAATTATGCAACCCTATCACATCAGCAGGCCAAGGGTAGCTAATGTGGTACTTGATGCCTATGTAGTTATTCAGCGCCTTATTCTTGCCTGTTATAAATGGCCGTTGCCACTTCACATCTATATTGCTGCGCTTGCCCCAGGTGCCGCACACCACCTTTGCCGTATAAGTATGCGCGCCTGCGCTCACAGTAAATATCCCGTTTGCCTGCTGCACATTATCTG
>CAIVKT010000080.1 GCA_903906615.1 uncultured Bacteroidota bacterium
AGCAACATCCGATTAAAACTAACATCGCAGGGCATATACACCCTGGTTATGTGCTATCGGCAGGCGCACGCCAAAGCCTTAAATTACCCTGCTTTTACAAAACAGAAAATATGCTGATACTTCCTGCTTTTGGCGTACTTACGGGATTGTACAGTATGCCCAGGGGTGAGGCCCAGGTCATCTATGTAGCTTTGCCCGATAAAGTAATGCTCGTCAAATAATATTTTAATGCACAAAGCTAAAGATGTACTACATGCAACACATTTTATTGTAGCTTTAAGAAATAAAAAAATAACTATGAACAATCCCGCCACGATCACTATTGCAGGGCAAAGCAATAGCCCCATACACATAAAACGCTTCGGGTATGGCACTATGCGGATTACAGGCGAAGGCATATACGGCGAACCACCCAACAGGCCGGAAGCCCTGGACATATTGAAACAGGCCGTAAAGAGCGGCATCCAATTCCTGGATACTGCAGACTATTATGGCGATGATGTGACCAACCGCTTAATCGCAGAGGCACTATATCCTTACCCGGAAGACCTGGTGATCTGCACAAAGGTGGGCGCTACGCGCAAGCCTGATAAAAGCTGGCTGCCGCACAACACGGCCGCCGACCTGCGCAGCAGCATAGAACGCAACCTGGCTACTTTAAAAATAGACAGGATCACCCTCGTACACTTCAGGGTAATGCCGGGCCATACAAATTTTGAGGCAGCTATGGAGGCTATGTTCGCAATGCAGCAGGAAGGGAAGATATTGCACGTAGGTGTAAGCAATGTAAACAGGGCCGAACTCGAAACCGCCATGCGCATGGGTAATATAGCCACCGTGGAGAATATGTATGGGCAAAGCCAGCGCACTACCCAGAAGTCGCACTATGGCGAGAACAGGGGTGGAGAAGAAGTTTTGGATATTTGCGAGCAGAACAGCATACCGCTAATACCCTACTGGTCTATACTTACTTCAACATCCAACCCGGACAAGCGCATTGCGGAAATAGCTGCTAAACATAATGCCACCGAGGCGCAGATCAATCTGGCCTGGATATTGCACCGCTCGCCATGGTTGCTGCCCATACCCGGCACATCTTCTCTGAAACATTTTGAAGAAAATTTCAAATCGGCTGAAATACATCTTAGTGAAGAAGACATGCGTTACCTGGAATAATATAGCTTCAGTCAAAATTGACTCCATTACATAACTATACCTATTGCAAATACCCGAATGAGATTTAACAACGCCGATAAGATCATCCGCACCATAACTCTATGCGTTTTGCTTTTTACTGTGGGCATAGGAGCCATTATGGTATTCTGCGAGGTAAAGCCATTTTGGGTAGATGAATGGTTCATCATCTACAGCCTTAAAACAAAGAATGCGCATAATATCTTCGGGCAGTTGGCCTTCATGCAGCAATTCCCGAGGGTATACCTCGCTCTACTGAGATATTTCACTTCGTGGTGCAAATACAGTTACGTATCGCTGCGATTGCCGTCTTATCTCATAAGTATAGCCACTATTGTGCTTAGCTACAGGGTAATGAAGCGCATTTTCGATAAGCAGCTATTCAGCCGGTATTTATTTGTATTGATACTGGTCTCTGCTTTTACGTTTACCGAATACTTTGTAGAGATGAAACAATATGCCATGGATATATTGCTCAGCATTTTGGCATTGTGGCAACTCCTGGAATTAGTGAATATTAAAGCCAACAGCCCTATCAATGTAAAAAGATATTTGCTGCTCTGCATTAGCTTTTTGGTTGTTCCGTTTTTTAGTTACACCTACCCAATTGCCATAGTCCCCGTATATACTGTGGTGCTTATGCAAACGGCCTTTATCGTCAGGCACGACAGTGAAGCAATTACGAAACGAAACACGATCATCCTTAAATGGCTACCGCTATTCCTGTGTACTATCAGTGTGTTCGCCTTTTATATAATAGATGCCCGACAACTGGCCACAGATAAAATTATGTACGACCGCTGGAGCTTTTTATTGGTCGGCGATACTAATAAGTTTTATGCTTTCTGCACCGGCTTTTATACCCTGTTTGCTCAGACAGGTAATGGCCTGCTTTTCGAGATCTTGTTCGGTATATTGGGTATAGCATCGTTCATCTATGGCATTGTATATTGCCTGCGCCGTATGTATAAAAGGGAGTACAGTTTTGAACTCCTGTTAAAAACATATGCGTGCGTGCTGCTGGCCCTTACT
>CAIVKT010000081.1 GCA_903906615.1 uncultured Bacteroidota bacterium
GTCTTATCAGTTAGAATTATTCTAAGCTTTTTTGTGGACGCCGTTCGTGTACAGCTTGCTCTTCAGCAGGCCCCACTTGTGCAGGCGGTGCGTCATAGACACACGCAGCACACCACGGCCATACTTCATACTGCGTTTAAAGTTGATGCTCGATGCCTCGTCAAAATACTTGGTAGGGCATGTCACTTCAGCTATCTCGTAGCCATTCATAAATATCTGCGAGATCATTTCATTATCAAAAACAAAATCATCGCTGTTGTGTGTAAAGTCTATAGAGCGCAGCACTTCTGCACTGAATGCGCGATAGCCTGTATGGTATTCGCTCAGCTTCTCCCACAGCATAATGTTCTCAAACAAAGTAAGCATACGGTTGAAGATGTATTTATACACCGGCATACCGCCTCTCAACGCGCCTTGACCCAGTATTCTTGAGGCAAGTACTACAGGATATACCTCAAAGGCTATTATAGAGGAGATCGCATGTATCAGCTTAGGGGTATATTGGTAATCAGGGTGCAGCATGATCACAATATCCGCGCCAATATCCAGCGCTTTTTTGTAACAGCTTTTCTGGTTACCGCCATAACCCTTGTTTACCTCGTGCTTTACGATGTGGTTGATACCCAGGCGCTTGCCCTCCCCGACCGTATCATCGCGGCTGTTGTCATCCACAAGCACCACGTCATCCACAATATCAAAGGGGATCTCTTTGTATGTACGTTCCAGTGTCAGCGCGGCATTGTACGCGGGCAGCACTACTACTATCTTCTTACCGTTGAGCATAATTATCGGTCAAAAATAATAAGTTATGTGTACATATCACAGTATTATACCGTGGCGGCAGGCATTTTTTATTACTCAATGGATAGAAACTGTATTATGCGGCAGCAAACTGCTTATCCAGGTCGGAGAATTTGATCGGCTTTTCTATGATGCGGAAGTGAGAACCGGAAGGCATTTCCGGCTTCTTAGGATGAAATGCGCTCACCAAAACAATATAGGTATCGGGGAACTCGGTAGCTATCTTAGGAGCAAGCCCCCAACCAAAACCATCAGGAAGGTTATTATCCAGGAAAATAATGTCGGGCCTCGTATCTTTCAAAAGGTGCTCACCTTCACTCAGGGAATGAGATAAGATGACCTCATAGTGCTTTTTTACAAAGTATTCTTTTAACAACAAACATAGGTCGGTTTCGTCGTCAATGATCAGGATCTTCTTATTCTCAGGCATAGCTTACTTTTACAACAATTATTTTCCACCTTATAATTATCAACAAAAATAGTGCCGTATTGCACCCTGGGTCCTTCTCACTGCCAATATAGTCGCATCTGCGCTTTTACGACGGGATACTGGTCGTATTGATCCAGTAGCTGCGTAAGGCGGCCACGGTCTTTATGAGGTTATCGAAGCTGTTTGGCTTGGTTATGTACGAATTAGCGCCCAGTTCGTAGCAGCGCTTCATTTCCTGCTCATTATTGGTAGTACTGAAAATAATTACCGGGATGTGTTTTAACACTTCATCCTGTTTTATTTCTTTGAGTACTTCCCGCCCATCTTTCTTGGGCATATTCAGGTCGAGCAGTACAAAGCGAGGTAGTTTTGCCCCACAATCTTCTGTGGGTTTGCGCAGGTACTCCATCAGTTCTATGCCATTCTCCACAAAGCACAGCCGGTCTTTATAACCATTTTCTTCAAAGGCCGATTGCAGCAGGAACCTGTCGTCCGCATCGTCTTCAGCAATAAGGATCAATATTTCTTCCATTATCCGGTTTAGTACAATATAGGTAATGAATTCCGCAATACCAGTCTGAATGTATTCTACACCTAAACACACAAAAGCCACCGTTTGGTGGCTTTGTAATAGTTTATAAGTCCCGGGCTATAGCTTAGGGAATCAGGGGATGGCTTACTTGGTATTGGCTATAAAATCCTTAACCTTATCCTTATGCA
>CAIVKT010000082.1 GCA_903906615.1 uncultured Bacteroidota bacterium
AGTTGATAGACAGATTCGGGTTCTCATCCACGTTTACCTTGCCTACATTTACTTTGCCTTCGTAGTCTTTAGAAAGCGCATCGATAGTAGGGCCGAGGGCGAGACACGGGCCACACCATGGGGCCCAGAAATCTATTACAGAAAGTTTATCTGCTTTAAGCACTTCAACATCGAAATTTGAATCAGTGAATACTGCTGCCATTTTTATTTATTTTAATTCTTTGATTGAAAAATGAAAGCACAAAGTTAACTCAATAACCAATGCTGCGTAAATAGAGTATGCACATAGGTGTATAACCAATCCACATACTCCTAACAAAATGTGAAACCCTTAACAGATAGAAACATAATGCAAATACCTATGTTTTATCTATCGAATACTTAATCTCCTCATGCTCCATTATATAGTGTACCAGCTCGTCATTCACCACTATCTTTTTGTTCTGTGATTTCAGGCGCACTTCCATGCCGTCCCAGTCGGCTATGCGCAGCACCATTTCGGTATTGCCGGGGTTTGTTTTGAGGTTATTCTCCATAAAGGACACAAATACATCGTCCAATTTGTGCAGCGGCACGGATATATATATACGCTTGGTGAGCAGCTTGCGCACCTCGTCCAGCAGCATCATATTCTGTATCTGGAACTCCATAGTGCCGGGGCGAAAACGATGCTCATCATACACACCCTGTATCATCAACTTCTGCCCATTTACCAGGTAGTTGCCATATTGCACATAGTTCTTTTCCCACAGTATGATCTCCAGGTTGCCGGAGTAATCGTTGATGGTAAGCTTACCAAATTTGCTGCCCTTCTTGGTGGTCATATGCGCTACATCGGTCACAAAGCCAGCTATGCGTATGTTGCGGCCACGGTTTATTTCCAGCTCGTTCACGGGTGTCATGCCGTAGTTGTCCATCTCGAATTTAAAGCCATCGAGCGGGTGCGCACTAATGTATATGCCCACCACTTCTTTCTCCCTGTCCAGCAGCTCTGGCAGCCCCCACTTGTCGCACTCGGGCATGTTGGGCGGCTTCACCTCCGGCATAGCTGATTCCCCAAACAGGCTGTTGGTAGCCATAGAAGAGCTGGCCTGGAACTGGTTGCCAAAGCGCACCAACCTTTCCAACCCGGTAATAGGATCGGTAGGCGGCGCAAAGAAATACTGCGCCCTGTGCATCTGCGGGAAACAATCGAGCGCACCGGCCAGCACCAGGCTTTCCATTGATTTTTTATTAACGGTGCGCTGGTTCACCCGCTTGATGAAATCATATACCGATACATAAGGCCCATTGGCCTCGCGCTCCATCACTATATCTTCCACGGCAGCCTCGCCCACCCCTTTTATGGCGTTAAGGCCAAAGCGCACCACATGCTCTTTAGCCACTGCAAAGCCCTTCAGGCTTTCATTCACGTCAGGCCCCAGCACCTGGAGGCCCATTCGCTGGCATTCCTCCATGTAAAATTTGATCTTATCTATACTGCCCTGGTTATTCAGCACAGCGGCCATATACTCCGCGGGATAGTGCGCCTTTAAATAGGCTGTCTGGTAGGCCACAAGGGCGTAGCAGGTACTGTGCGATTTATTAAAGGCGTATTGCGCAAATGCTTCCCAGTCGGTCCATATCTTTTGCAGCTTATCTTCGGGGTGGCCCTTGGCCTTTGCCCCTTCTATAAACTGCCCCTTCATCTTATCCAGTACGGCCTTCTGCTTCTTGCCCATGGCCTTGCGCAGCACATCGGCATCACCCTTACTAAAGCCGCCTATGCTCTGCGACAGCAGCATCACCTGTTCCTGGTATACCGTGATCCCATAAGTATCGCCCAGGTATTCTTCCAGTTGCGGCACATCATAAGAGATGGCCTCCTGCCCGTGCTTACGTTTGATGTAGTTAGGTATGTACTCCATAGGCCCCGGGCGGTACAGGGCGTTCATGGCTATAAGGTCATCAAATTTATCGGGCTTCAGGTTGATGAGGTGCTTCTGCATCCCCGGGCTTTCAAACTGGAACGTGCCATTCGTTTCGCCCGCCTGGTACAGTGCATAGGTCTCTTCATCATCAAGCGGCAGCTCGTCTATATTTATTTCAAGGTTGTAATTTCTTTTGATGAGGGCCAGCGCATCCTTGATGATGGTGAGGGTCTTCAATCCCAAAAAGTCCATCTTGATAACGCCTGCGTTCTCGATCACATTGCCCTCATACTGGGTAATGAGCGAGTCTACATCCTTCACCATAAACACCGGCAGCAGATCGGTAAGATCGCTGGGGGCTATGATGATGCCCGCGGCATGTATGCCCGTGTTGCGCACCGAGCCTTCCAGCTTTTCGGCGGCGTGCAGCACCTCGCCATGCAGGTTGGGCTGGTTATATATTTCGCGCAGCTTGTTCACGCCCTCCATCTCATCCGCGCCCAGTCCTTCCTTCTGGTCCAGGCTACCCTCGCCCTTCAGCGGGGCCTGTAGCAGGCGGCGCAGCGATATGCCCGGCCGCTCCGGCACCAGTTTGGCCAGCAGGTTACTCTCCGAGAGGTGCAGGTCCATCACGCGGGCCACATCCTTTATGCTGCTCTTGGCAGCCATGGTGCCGTAGGTAACGATCTGTGCCACCTGGTTCTTGCCATACTTCTGCACCACATAGTCTATCACCTTCTGGCGGCCTACGTCGTCGAAGTCGGTATCTATATCGGGCATGCTCTTACGATCGGGGTTGAGGAACCTCTCGAACAGCAGCTTGTACTTAATGGGGTCAATATTAGTAATGCCGATGCAATAGGCCACCGCGCTGCCCGCAGCCGAGCCACGGCCCGGGCCTATGAACACGCCCATATTGCGCCCCTCCTTGATGAAGTCGCTCACAATAAGGAAGTAGCCCGCAAAACCCATAGTGCGGATGGTGAACAGCTCGAACTTGATGCGCTCCTCTACCTCGGCAGTTATTTCTTTATACCGTTCCTTAGCGCCCATCCACGTGAGGTGCTCCAGGAAAGCATCCTGGTCATTATTAAATTCCTGCGGCACCACAAAGTGCGGCAGCAATATATCCCGCTCCAGCTTCAGCGGTTTTATTTTATCCAGTACGTGGTTGGTGTTGTCCAGCGCCTGTGGCAAATCAATGAACGTCTGCCCCATCTCGGCCTGCGTCTTGAAGTAGAACTTATCATTAGGGAAGGCAAAGCGGCCACCCTTTACAGGGGTTTCATCATCATCGCCTATTTCTTTCCACTTAGGGTCGGCCTGCTTGGAGCCCGTGTTGATGCACAGCAATATATCGTGCGCGTTGGCATCGCCCTGGTCTACATAGTGGCTGTCGTTGCTGGCTATTACCGGCACATTGTACTTGGCGGCAAAGCGCATCAGCACCTCGTTCACCTTCACTTGGTCGGCAATATCGTGGCGTTGCAGCTCTATGTAGTAATCATCGCCAAAGAGGTCCAGCCACCATTTAAATTCCTTTTCACCTTCTTCCTCGCCCTTGCGCAGTATGGTGCGCGGCACCGATGCCGCAAGGCAGCACGTAGTGGCTATAAGCCCCTCGTGGTACTTCAGCACCAGTTCCTTGTCTATACGGGGGTACTTGCCATAGAGGCCCTCTATATAGCCCAGCGAACACAGCTTCACTAAGTTCTTATACCCTATCTCGTCCTTGGCCAGGAAAAGCTGGTGGTAGCGTATGTCTTTATCGTCTTTAGAGAACTGGCGCTTGTGCCTGTTATCTACGAGGTAGAACTCGCAGCCCACCACGGGCTTTACTACCGGCTCTTCTATATCCTTTCCTTCGGGGGTCTTGCCTACTACTTTTTTCTTCTTCCAGGCCTCGGCCACGAAGTCGAATGCGCCAAACATATTACCGTGATCGGTAATAGCCATGGCCGGCATATTATCAGCCCTCGCCTTCTCATAAAGCTTCGAAATATTGGAAGCCCCATCGAGCAGGGAATACTGTGTATGATTATGTAAATGGGAGAAATTCATTGCGATCTTGCCCTACTGCCCATTAAAAATCCGGGCCTTTTCAGCTACTTACAAAGTAACGAAATTATAGGGAGGTGGGGAAATGGAGTTATCCACAGGAGGTGGGGGGA
>CAIVKT010000083.1 GCA_903906615.1 uncultured Bacteroidota bacterium
CAAGCAGACTATATTGGGGCCTATATGGTTCGTAGTGCAACCTTTGCTCACTTCGCTTATGTTCCTGCTGGTGTTCAGCACTATTGCCAAAATACCCACAGGCGCAATACCACCTATGTTGTTCTACCTCATCGGCACTACATTATGGAATTATTTTTCTGAAACGCTCAACATTACTTCAAAGACCTTTATCGAAAATGCCAGCATCTTCGGCAAGGTATATTTTCCGCGCATCATACTGCCGGTCTCTAAGATCATTTCGGGGCTGGTAAAGTTCCTTATCCAGTTTGCGCTGTTCGCTTTAGTGTGGCTGTACTTTGTGTGCATTCAGAAAACCATTGTGCCCAACTGGTATATACTCCTGGCTCCCGTATGGCTGCTCTTCATAGTGCTGCTGAGCCTGGGCATTGGTGTCGTTATCTCCTCGCTCACCACTAAGTACCGCGATCTTTTGTTCCTGGTTGGCTTCGCCGTGCAGTTGGCCATGTACATCACACCCGTCATCATTCCCCTCTCCGAAGTAACGGGCAGGAAAAGGATATTCTTTCTCCTCAATCCCCTCACCTCTTTATTCGAAGCCTTCAAATACGGCTTCTTCGGCAATGGCTTCTTCGATCTTCCATGGCTGGGCTATAGTATACTTTTCACATTCATAGTACTCGCTTTCGGACTTATCATCTTCAACCGGGTAGAGAAGCGCTTTATTGATACGGTATAATCTCTCTGCAAATAAACGGATAGGCCACACCAGTAGCCCTGGCCTTTAGGCCGGGTCAAAAAGAAATAGAATAGGCTTTAGCCGAACGATACTCGCAAGAATAATTTAACTCCAATGGCTATTCATAATATAGCCCACGGTTTCATCCTGATTGCTATCGGGAGGGGGTAGGAAATACAGCCGTGTTCCACAACCGTTTCAACGGTTTAAAGTACGCGCAATAAACTCCATACAAAGGCCACACCAGTAGCCCCGGCCTTTAGGCCGGGGTGAAAAACAAACCAAGATCGGCTTTAGCCGAACCATACTCGCGGGATAATTACGCGCAGATTTAAACAGCGTACACTACAAATACATACCGCCTTTCTTACCCACATGCAGCAGGTAATGCACGGCAATATAAAAGCCGGGGCTGATCACATTGCCTTGCAGGTTGGTAGCATAATGCGTGTAGCCCACATTTGGCCGGTCTATGCTTATGTTGTACGTATTGTTGCCGCTAAGCAATATGATATACTGAAAGTTGAGTCCCAGTGTCAGGTACAGGTCCTTGCCCTTCGATTCTCCGTAGTTATACTCAAAGCCAATATTCATCGCGGGAAACACCTTTGTAATATTATCCGTAGAGTCAATGATGGCGTGCATAGTTTCTCCCTGCGGCCCGCCTATAGTGATGCCCGCATTGTGCAGGTAAGAAAATCCGATACCCCCGTATATGAATACTTCGCTGGTAGGAAAATGCACAATGAAATTCTCATTGAGCATGACATTGAGATAGTTGAAATTTAGCGCAGCTACATCCGGGCCGAACTGCTTCAGCGGCAATCTCGTACGGCCGTACGAGAGATTGAGGATAGGGAAAAACTGTGTTTCAGGCGGCTTGTAGGCCACGCCCACACGTATGCCAAAGCTGATCTGCCCGTAATTGAGCTTGCTGTTGTTGCTGTTCAGCAATTCAGGGTAGCTAAGGTCTATACCCGATGAAAGCTCTATCTGGGCATGGCAATATGCATAGGAAAATAAGCAACATGCCAGGCAGCATAGCAGCCGGTACGATCGGGACTTATTATTGTTCATAGACTGTGTCACTCTGTTATTCGTTATACCTGAACCATTTAACGATCTCCTTGTAGCTCGCCTTCTTGCCATACATCAATATGCCCACCCTGTATATACGCGATGCCACCCATGTGGTCAATAAAAAACCAAGCACTAAAAATAATGCAGATAATGCCAGTTGCCATGCAGGCACACCAAAAGGTATGCGCATCATCATAGCTATAGGGGATGTAAAGGGGATCATAGACAGCCATACCGATAAAGAACTGTCCGGGTTATGGATCACAAAGTTCATAGAGATGATGAGGGTAAAGACAAGTGGCAGCGTTATGGGCAGCATGAACTGCTGCGTCTCTGTTTCATTATCTACTGCCGAACCCACCAGCGCAAACACTGCACTATAAAGCATATAGCCAAACAGGAAGTAGAACAGGAAGCAGCAGATGGTGTAAGTAACAGGTATGCTATCCAGCGACTGCATTATTTTGCCCATATTGTTATCCGGCGCCTGGCCTGTTGCTGCAATTGCAGTGCCGGGCGTGGTTACACCGTGCATTTGGGCCATCTGCACGGGCGCAGGCTGCGTATTATGTACAAACAATGTACCGGCCGCTGTAGATAATATCAACGAAAGGGTGATCCATAAAACAAACTGGGTGAGGCCCACCAGGCCTATGCCAATGATCTTGCCCATCATCAGTTGGAATGGTTTGACGGAAGAGATGATCACCTCTACCACGCGGCTCACTTTTTCTTCGATCACACCGCGCATCACCTGCGAGCCATAAATAAGCAGCGACATATAAATAAGCATCGCCGATATAAAGCCGATGGCATAGGCAACATAAGTTTGCGCGTCTTTTTCTCCTGTTTCAGTTATCTGCCGCGCTTCCACACTTATCGGCTTACGGGCTTTTGTCAGCATCGCTGTATCTATGCCTGCTGTCAGCAGGCGGCTCGTTTGCGCTACATCGCTCAACTCTGTCTCTATGTTCTGTATGGTCAGTGCGCTGGCTTTCTTCTCGCTGTATAACTGCACATCGGTAAGCGATGCAGGTATATGCAAAAGGTAGGTACGGCCCGATTTTGCGAAGGCTGCCTTCTCGGCGGCGTAGCTTTGTGTGCTATAGCTATATTCTATATTGTTGCCATTGCGCAGCTTATTAGCAAACATGCCGCTTTCATCCACCACCTGCACGGTCTTCTTATCACCAAATTCATTTTGATTGGCAACCAGGTAGCCTCCCAGTCCAAACACACCGATGAAGAGCACCGGCACAAGGAACGTCATAACGAGGAAAGATTTTTTCTTCACCCTCGACAGGTATTCGCGCTGAATGATGAGCCATATCTTGTTCATAGGTTACCGGGCTTTGCTTACTGTTTGGATAAATATTTCATTCATGGTGGGTACTATTTCTTCCAGCGCATTAATGGTGGCCAGCGGCAGCATATAGTGCAGCACATCGTTCACCCTGCTGCCTGCGTTGATCTTTAATGTTAACTACCGGCCACCGTCAAATTCATTATCAGAAACGATGGTAAATGGCTGCGTCGCTGATGGTACTAACGCTGCGCCCTCATATTTAAGTATGTAAGTACCCGTGCGGTTGTTGTTGCGGATGTCCTTCATCTTGCCGTCCAGTATCTTGTGCGACAGGTTCAGCAGCGCTATTGAGTCACACAGTTCCTCTACCGATTCCATGCGGTGTGTGGAGAATATGATCGTAGCACCCTTTTTATTCAATTCCAGTATTTCGTTCTTAATGAGTTCTGCATTCACAGGGTCGAAGCCGGTAAAGGGTTCATCCAGTATCAGCAGCTCCGGCTCATGCAACACGGTACTCACAAACTGCACTTTTTGCTGCATGCCTTTGGAGAGGTCCTCTACTTTTTTATTCCACCAGCCGGTGATCTCCATTTTCTCAAACCAGTACTTGGCACGGGCACGGGCATCTGCCTTGCTCAGTCCCTTTAGCTGTGCGAAGTAGAGTATTTGCTCGCCGATCTCCATTTTCTTGTACAGGCCCCGCTCCTCCGGGAGGTAGCCTATGCGGCTGATGTGTTCCTGCCCCAGTTTCTGCCCGTTCATCAGCACCTCGCCCGAGTCCGGCGCAGTGATCTGGTTGATGATGCGTATGAGCGATGTTTTACCGGCGCCATTAGGCCCCAGCAGCCCGAACACTTTGCCCTGCTCTATCTCTATGCTCACATCATCCAGCGCCCTATGGCCGGAATATTGCTTTACTATGTTGCGGATACTGATCATAAGCTAAATCCCAAAGTATAAATTCCAAATTACAAACGCCGGAACACCTGATGTTCCTCAAAAATACAATTC
The DNA here is from genome assembly GCA_903906615.1 of uncultured Bacteroidota bacterium. GTDB lineage: Bacteria > Bacteroidota > Bacteroidia > Chitinophagales > Chitinophagaceae > Nemorincola. Next base: position 4,119 of record CAIVKT010000083.1, read on the forward strand.
TATATCAACACATTCCCCGTCATCTCCTTCGGTATGGGTATGCCCATGTAAGTGAGCATGGTAGGTGCCAGATCGCCCAGCTTGCCGGGTTTCAGTATGCCTTCAAAATCATTCGATATCAGGAACAGCGGCACCGGGTTCAGCGTATGCTGCGTATTGGGTGTGCCATCCGCATTGATCATAAAGTCTGAGTTACCATGGTCTGCCGTCAGGAATACGGCATAGTCATTCGCCAGTGCCACAGGCACTATTCGGGCTACACAATCATTCACCGTTTCCACGGCTTTGATCACCGCGCTCCATACGCCTGTATGCCCTACCATATCTGCATTGGCAAAATTCAGGCAAATGAAATCGGCGCTTTTAGCGTTGATCTCAGGCAGTATGGCCTCAGTCAGCGCCTCAGCGCTCATCTCGGGTTTCAAGTCATACGTGGCCACATCGCGTGGCGATGGGCGCATGATACGCGTCTCGCCTTTGAAGGGTTCCTCGCGCCCGCCCGAAAAGAAGAACGTTACATGCGGATACTTCTCTGTTTCGGCTATGCGTATTTGTGTCTTGCCATTATCCTGTAGCACCTCGCCCATCGTTTGGGTCAGGTCTTTATTTTCAAACAGCACGCCTACATTTTTGTAGCTCTTGTCATACTCTGTCATGGTCACATAATCCAGCTTCAGGGGTTGCATATTTTGCTCCGCAAAAGCCTCCTGTGTCAGTGCCATGGTTATCTCGCGGCAACGGTCGGTACGGAAGTTAAAGCATACCACCACATCGCCATCCTTTATAGTGGCCACAGGCGCGCCCGCGGCATCACATACTATTATCGGCTTTATAAATTCATCAGTCACATCTGCATGGTACGAGGCTTCAATGGCCGCAAGCGCATCGGTGGTATGCGCACCGGTGCCATGCACCATAGCATCGTAGGCTATCTTCACGCGCTCCCAGCGTTTATCCCGGTCCATGGCATAGAAGCGGCCGGTCACAGTGGCCAGCTTGCCGCCTGTTTGTTGGAGGTGGCTTTGCAGCTTGGCTATAAAGCCATGCCCGCTCTTAGGGTCGCAGTCGCGCCCATCTGTAAAGGCATGTACGGCCACATTAGGTATTTCATTTTTTTGCGCCAGTGTACACAGCTCCATCAGGTGATGTATGTGCGAATGTACCCCGCCATCGCTCACCAGTCCAATAAGGTGCAGGGTTTTGCCTGCGCCCTTCGCAGCAGCAAAAGTAGCATTAAGCACTGCGCTACGCTCCAACTCCCCATCCTTTACGGCTAAGTTGATACGCTCCAGTTCCTGGTACACAATGCGCCCCGCGCCTATGTTCAGGTGTCCCACTTCCGAATTACCCATTTGCCCTGCCGGCAGTCCCACGGCCTCGCCGCACGTTACCAGTTCAGTATTCGGGTACTTATCGTACAATGATCTTACAAAAGGAATGTTGGCATGTGCAATGGCATCAGCAGCCGGAACCTGTCCGTGCCCCCAACCATCCATTATAATAAGGATCGCTTTTTTTGACATAAGGTAAAATTAAGCAAAAACCAGCTACTGCTAAGTACTATCAGCCCCCTGACTCATCTATTAACGTATATTTCTTTAGATTTGTATAAATAGCACATTATGTTCAGGCCACTTGGCTCGCTTTGCAAATTGTATTTTAGATAATTTCGAATGGGGAACGCCCTGAAGGGGCACAATCTCTTAGCGAGGGGCAACGCCCTTCGACTCGCGGGAACGTAACACAAGCCCTGAAGGGGCGCAACAATAATAAGCAACACACGAACACCTATAAAACTTCATCAATGAAAACAAGCCTTTGTATTTTTTCGGCCCTACTGCTCACCTCCTTCTTCTTCAACACTGCCTACGCACAAAAAAACAAGGATACTCCGCCACCCACCCACACCATCCCATGGGCACCCATACGTGATGCGGACATGCTTTGGAAAAAGCGTGTATGGCGGGAAATACAAGTGTATGAACGAAATAACGCCCCCATGCGCAGCAGCCAGCAAAATGCGCTCGCAAGCATCCTGCTCAGCGGAATCAGGTCGGGTACAATAAAGGCATATGCCGATGGTGATACGGCGTTCACAACACCCCTCAATCCCGCCGCGCTTGATGCGCTGACTCAATGCGATGCAACTAGTGTCATGTCAATTTAATTTTGTCTGTTAAAATAAATTTGTAGCTTTATCCTCCAAAAACGATGGTACGCTACAAGGTTACTCTAACAGAGGAAGAACGATTGCAGTTAAAAGCGATAATGAGCAAAGGCAAGCACA
>CAIVKT010000084.1 GCA_903906615.1 uncultured Bacteroidota bacterium
GTTTCCTGCTATATTGAAACAGGAATACAGATGCAGGGAAGCAACCCAGCAGCAGCACAATGAAATGATAGGCAAATGGCCCGCCATGGTCTGCGTCCTCTGTGCTGAAGAGCCGCACCTGGTAAGAAAGGAACTGCTTAAGGAACCAGCCGCCATAGTCGGCGCCGTAATGTGCCACGGCCACGCCCAGCCACGATACGATGGGCAACAGCGCGAATGCGGCTATAAGTAGCAGGTATACCCCTTTCAGGTAATTTACCCCCCTGTTTACGATCACGTACACCACAAAGGCCAGTAGGGCTACTAATATAGCTACAGGCCCCTTGGTGAGCACTGCCATGCCCAGGAATAGCCCGGCAAGTAGCGCATGAAGCCGCTTGCGTGTGGCAAACCCTATGAGATGCACCTGGAAGAAAGACAGAAAAATAAAGAAATTGAAAGTGGGGTCTATAATGCCGGATTTAAAATAGAAGTGTGGCAGCCAGGTAGCCGCATACAGCAATACCCACCAGGAGGCCATTTTTTCGTTCATCACCCGTTTGCCCACATAATACAAGGTAGCCAGTGTGGTCACTCCTATCAGCGCATTGGGGAAGCGTGCTGCATATGCACCCACTCCAAATGCTTTCATAGCCAGCACCTGCATCCAGATGAACAGCGGCGGCTTCTCCCAGAAAGGCATAAAGTCAATTTGCGCCCGCAGGTAATCTTTAGATACGATCATCTCCCTGGCGCACTCCGCAAAGTTGATCTCGTCCCAGTCAAATAAATGCACATGCCCCAGCATGGGGAAGAACAGCAGGCAGCCTGCCGCAATGATAATGCTGTATCTCAGATAGTTGGGCATGAATATTATGCAAAAGTACCCTTTTTAAAGATGTGCCTGTACTTGATCATCACTGCAAAGATAAGCGAGGTCGTTACCATGCCGATTATGCTGCCTGCGTATATGTCTGCAACGAAGTGTGCGGCAAGGTACACGCGCGAGTAGCAGGTGGTAATGGCCAGGGCAAAGAACAGCAGCCCGGCAGCTTTGTTCTTTTCAGACAATAGCAAGGATAGAAAACAGAAGAAGCTGAATGCCCCCTGGCTATGCCCTGAGGGGAAGCTGCGCGTGAGTATCACGGGCCAGTCGGGGAGCATATGTATCCATTTTGCTCCATGGAAATAATTCACGGGGCGGATAATATCAAAGTAATACTTGAATACTTGCTGCACCAGCAGCGGAACGATGTTGCAGAGGGTGGCCGTAATAAAATACCACCAGTTACGGTTTTTAGGTATCAGCCCCACCAGTATCAGCCCCGGTATGATCACCTCTACCTGGCCCATATACGTGGCATAGTACATCAGCGTATCAGCAATAGGGGAGTGGTGCAGATTGATGAAAGAAAAAAGCTGTTTCTTGCTGAATGACAATAATAAGATTCCCCCGGTAACTACCCATACGAGGAAGGGAAGTAAAAAAAAAGGATTGTATGGTATGGCCTGTTGTTTATTCAACTGTCTTGCTTTTGGGTGCAAAGATATTTTTTACAAACTGGAATAGTTTCATGTACCATTCTTTGGTGAATATACGCGAATCATTCCTCGCCGAGTTGATGAGGAACACAGCTATCGGCAGCAGCAGCATGGTCGACATCCACATGCCTATCCACGGGGTCAAAGAGTCAGCCTTGGCCAGCTTTTCACCTACTATATTCAGTACATAGAACAGCATAAAGAAGATGATAGCAATGATCAGCGGCATACCCAGCCCGCCCTTACGTATGATAGCCCCAAGCGGTGCGCCAATAAGGAACAACAGTATGCAGGCAAAGGATAGCGTGAATTTTTTATGCCACTCAATATCATATTTCAGGAAGTTTTCGTGTTGCAGCGACTTATCCAACGAGTTAATGTCCATCAGCGATTTGGAGCTGCGCAGGTTATTACATACAGTTTGCAATGTTGCCTGTCGGCTCGAGTCGGGCACTAATTGAAGGAAGGAGGAATCGTATTTACGGACCGGGTTGCTTTTCTTGATGTCCGCCATCAATGGCTTGCTTTCTTTCGAGGCATTGTTGTAGGTAATGTAAGGAGCTATCCCGGAGTTTACCGTTTTGTATGCCTTTGTCTTATACTTGCGCAGGCTGTCTATGTTTTCTGATAACTGCGAAACATTCATCATTTGGTACGCGTTCTTGAACATGTCCTCATTGCTTCGCGTAAATTTCAAAGACGAAAGGTCGAACACTTTATCCCAGCTGGCAAAGTGCATTCTCGTCTGCGTCATATCGTTGATGCCGTGGTTGTAGCCCTCTTCATAGCGCCACCCGTCTCTAAGTTTAAATATCAGCGATTGCTTGTCTTCTGATGCGATCATCTGCCCTTCCTTGGCCAGTATTAATTTGGTATTGCCGGCCATATCATTATGGTCGTAGATCATTACGTCATGTATGGTGTTGCCGTCCTCATCTTTGCTGCCAACCCTTATCGAGAAGCCGTGGATCTCGTTATTGAATTGGTCAGGCCTTATATTCAGTGTAGGCTTTGAATTGCGTATATCATACAGCAGTGATAAGGCTTTGAGATTGGCCACAGGGATCACGTTGTTGCTGAAAACGAACGCCACGCCTGCTATCATGGTCATGAAGATGAACAGCGGGAGCATAAAACGGATCAACGATATACCCGAAGACTTTATAGCCACCAGCTCAAAGTTTTCGCCCATATCGCCAAAGGTCATAATAGAGGCCAGCAATATACTCAGCGGCAAGGCCAGCGGGACAAGGGTGGTTGACATGTAAGTGAGCAGTTGCAGTATAGGCCAAATGCCTATACCCTTGCCGATCAGCTCATCCATATACAGCCAGAAAAACTGCATTACCAGCACAAAAAGAGACACGAAAAAGGTGACGATAAATGGCCCGATAAAACTACGGATGATCAATATGTCCAGCTTCTTTATCAATACGGCTATGCTTTAAGGTGCAAACCTACATAAAAACACCTGCTATTCATTTATTGCCCCTGCGGGATTAACCTTTTATTATGCAGAAAGGCTTGCTTCGGGAGAAGCAAGCCTTTACCGGGATCGTTTTATTCCTTTAAGCGCCTATACGGTGCTTCAGGTCATTGACCTGCGAGCTCCACAGTTGCTGCTGGTCCTTCATGTCATTCTTATCTGCAAAGTCTGTGATGCGCAATATGGTCTCATTGGTCACCGGGCTTTGTTCTATGCTGAATTCAAAAAATTCGTCCTTTGCATAGTGGTCCCACCGGTACCTGATGAACTCATTATCCACATGCTCCAGTATCTGGGCTGTGTCCACGCTGCCGTTCCAGGTGAAAGAAAAGACATTCTCCCGTTGGTCCACTTTGTCCGCAAACCACTCCTGCAAGCCCACCGGTGTCGACAAAAAATCATACAATATCGCAGGCGAGCAGCGTATAGGAAACTCAACGGAGTACATTACTTTCTTTTTATTCATCGTAGAACTATTCACTTTTAGGTAGTTTGGGTGCAATAATAAAAAAAGGATGCTACAATCAAAATTTTATTACTGATAATATCAGATATTTATAAACCACATTCAGGTCTTGCTATATGAAAACTGTTAATGTACTCCTAAATTTTTTTTGGGTTGGATTGCCAAGTCCCTTAGTTTTGCTTGAAACAACACACTTTCTATCCTTCACTTTGACTCATTATTTCCAAACCACACAAATCTTTGCCTATGTCTATGCGTCAGTTGAAGATCACGAAATCTATTACCAACAGGGAAAGCCAGTCGCTGGAAAAATACCTCCAGGAAATTGGTAAAGTTGATCTCATAACCCCCGAAGAAGAAGTACAATTAGCCATTCGTATAAAACAGGGCGATGAGCGTGCTCTCGAAAAGCTCACCAAGGCCAATCTGCGTTTCGTGGTATCCGTTGCAAAACAATACCAGAACCAGGGGCTCTCTTTAAGCGATCTGATCAACGAAGGTAACCTCGGCCTCATCAAGGCTGCACAAAGATTTGATGAAACACGTGGTTTCAAATTCATCTCTTATGCGGTATGGTGGATACGCCAGTCTATACTCCAGGCGCTTGCCGAGCAATCACGTATCGTTCGCCTGCCGCTCAATAAAGTGGGCCTCTCCAATAAGATCAGCAAAGCCTATTCTCAGCTCGAACAAGAATATGAGCGCGAACCTTCTACAGAAGAGTTGGCGGAACTGCTGGAAATAGGTACCGAAGAGGTGGAAACCACGCTGGGCGTGGCTGCGCGCCATGTATCTGTTGATGCGCCTTTTGTGGACAGCGAAGACAATACGCTCCTCGACATCCTCGAAAACCCTAACTCCGAATCAGCTGATTCAGCCCTATATCATGGCGAGTCATTGCGTTGCGAAATAGACCGCTCCCTCAGCACCCTCACCGACCGCCAGCGCGATGTGATCAAGCTGTATTTTGGCATAGGTGTGGCCAATCCAATGAGCCTCGAAGATATAGGCGAGAAATTTTCCCTTACCCGCGAGCGTGTACGCCAGATAAAAGACAAGGCAATCACCAAACTGCGCACCGCCAGCCGCTGCCAATTACTAAAAACTTACCTCGGCAACTAAAAATTTACATCAAATAATTTTTTAGCAAACGCCCTGCAATAGTACTGTAGGGCGTTTGTTTTTGATTAATTTTACAATAGTTATGTCCCTTAAAGAAAAACTTCAGCAAATAAATGAATTGCAGGAGGCCATAAATACTCATGGCAAAATACCTGTTGACATACTGAAGAAGATAAACTACAAATTCCGTTTGGAATGGAACTATACCTCCA
>CAIVKT010000085.1 GCA_903906615.1 uncultured Bacteroidota bacterium
CGGGCATCCATGTGAGCCGCCCGCTGCTCATACTCATGCGGGTCGCAATTGATGAGCAGGAGCGTGCAATCCTCATAATCGGCTATATAGGTAGCCATGAGGTTGTAAGGGTTTGCTTTCATCTCGGCTACTATATAGCCACGCCCCTCATCGGGGTGCAACGATAAATATGCCTGGTAGGCTTTGGCGCAGTTGGGCGTGTAATCGTAGGTATATACTGCTGCATAGCTACCTGCGCAGCAGCACAATAACAACAATATAATAGCCGTTCTAACCATAAGGGATCAAAAGTATATAGTTGGCTGTTAAAATCGTGCAATGGCGGCTTTTATCATTTGCTGCAATTAGTGGTATATCTTATCTTTGAACAATATTAATAACACCAGGCTGATTATGAGACCGATCAAACAAGTAGTACTGACCGCTATTATTACCATCGCCGCTTTCTGCGGATTTATGTATACCTCCTGCCAGAAGGATGTATGCAGAAGCACTAACTGCCTCAACGGCGGATCGTGTAACGGCGGTAGCTGCACTTGTAAACCGGGAATAGGTGGCAATAGCTGCGAGGTCTTTTACGCGCAGATCTATGCCAATACCTACAAAGGCAACAGCCTGTATAACTATACCGTCCTAGATACCAACAATACCAACCACTCTGATACTGCTAATACCCTGGTCTTCACCGCAGGTACAGACACATCGAATTACAACCTGATGTCTGTTGTATGGACCGATAGCGCTAAAACCGTGACCATGGCCCTTACATTGGCCAACAATACTGCCAGCGGCTCTTCCTTCACCATCACCCCCACCACCGCAGGCGGTATCAACTATACCGGATCGGGCACTATTACTACCGCAGGCGCATCTATGAACCTGGTAGAAACCCAGGCTGGGGCCACACCTGTAACCATTACCATGAGCAATTTTGTACGGCAATAAATTATTATCTGTCTATTAGTTGGCATGGTTTTGTAGAATTCTTAGCATCACTATGTTACGTATTTGGTGAAAAGCCATAAAAAGTTATCTTTGCTCAAATTTTTAACCCAAACAAATAAATATGAAATCAATTAAACACATTGCATTAACAGTAGTTTTAACTGTAAGCGCTTTGTGCGCCGTATTGTACACTTCCTGCTCTAAGGATGCCTGTAAAGGAGTAACCTGCCAAAACGGCGGCACTTGTAGTGGTGGTAACTGTACCTGCCCTGCAGGAACTTCTACAACCGATAACTGTACTACGATCTACAGATCATCATACAATAACACTTACGCGGGCACAGGTACTGATAACACAGGCGGTACATATACAAATTTTAGGATGGTATTCTCTACTCCAAGCAGTTCAACTGATTTCGTAACTATGAACCTGACTATTGAAGATGCAACTGGTGGTAGTGCTGGTGTACCCGTTCTTACTGTAGTTTTAAGCAACTTCACTGCTTCAGGATCTGCCTTTACTGTGACATCAACAACTAGCGCAAGCGGTCTTACTTATACCGGTACAGGTTCTATTTCAGCTACATCTGCTACTCTTACACTTCAAGAAGCAGGCTCTGGCTCTACTACAACATATAGTTTTTCTAATTTCGCTAAGCAATAAGCTTTTTTTGAATTAATAAAAAAAGCCGCAATAAAAATTGCGGCTTTTTTATTCCTATTAGTGTCCTTGGCTCTGATCTGAATGGGCTTTTAGTCCGCCACCACTAGCAGGCTTACCAGCTGAATTGGGGTTTGCACTCTGGCTTTGGTCTGAATGGGCTTTAAGACCTCCAGCGGGATTAGTTGGCGTTGGTGCGGGAGTAGCAGGCTGTGCTCCGTTGTTACCATTTGCAGCGTTCTTTGCTTCATGCTCTTCGTGCTTAGCTTCATGTTCTTTAGCTATAGCCTCTGCTTTTTCTTTTTCTATTGCTTTAAGTGTAGAGTCGTTCTTAGAAGCGTTAGCTGCGTCGTGCTGTGCCATTGTAGCGTTCACAGTAGAATCTATTTGTGCCTGGGTTTGTCCGGCATTGTTGTTGTTGCTGCCGCAAGATGCGAGGATAACTGCGCAACCAGCCAGGAAAAGGAATTGTTTTTTCATTTTGTACATTTTAGTTTGGGTGCAAAAATATTGCTATTATGTTACAACTAATACATTTGTGCATAAAAATTTGCTGCATGTAGAATTTTTTCGGCATTTTTAACGAATACACTTAATATTACACAGCATTTTATTTTTGTAAATTGCACAGCTATTATGGAAGAACTGGAAGATCCAACCGAACGCCTCAAGGAAACCCTTGAGGCAGCAGAAGAGAAAAAAGAGCACTGGACGCTTTATGTGGCCCTCTCCACAGCTATTATAGCCGTGCTGGCCGCTATAGCCGGTATGCTGGGCAACCACCATGCCAATGAGGCTATGCTGGAGCAGGTGAAATCATCGGACCAGTGGGCGTACTACCAGTCTAAAAGCATTAAAGCGGAGCTGGCAGCATCTACTGCACAGCTATTCACCGCCATGGGCAAGCCATTGCCGCCAGACAATGTGGCCAAGATGGAGCAATACAAGACTGATAAGGAAGAAATAAAAAAGAAGGCAGATGAGCTGGAAAAAGAAGCAGATGAACACATGAACATACATGTCATCTTTTCAAGATCGGTCACTTTCTTCCAGATAGCCATATCTATCAGCGCGGTATCTATTCTTACCCGGCGAAAGATGTTGTGGTATGGCAGCATGCTGCTGGCAGCAGCTGGTGCTGTTTTCTTCGCCCTTGCGCTTATAGCCCACTAATCAATAGTGGCAATGCACTTCAACTCTATGGCTATGGCCGTGGGCAGGGCATCTATGCCTACCGTAGTGCGGCAGGGCTGGTTGTCTTTAAAGTATTCGGCGTATATTTTGTTGTACGCCTGGAAGTCGCGCTTCATATCCACCAGGAACACGGTTACGTCGACTAGCTTATCCCAGCTGCTGCCACTCTCTTCGAGTATGGTGCGCACATTGTCAAATACGCTACGGCACTGCTCTTCAAAAGCAAACCCGATGAAGTTGCCGTGCTTGTCGGTGGTGAGGCCGGGGATCTCATCGGAGCCAGCCTTGCGTGGTCCTACGCCCGAGAGGAATAACAAATTGCCCACACGGCGTGCGTGTGGGTACAGGCCCACGGGCTTTGGCGCTTTATCGGTAGAGAATTGCATAGTTAAGTCAAAAGTTAAAAGTTATCCCGATAGCTATCGGGACTAAAAGTTGAGCTTTACTTCATGTAAAGGTACGCACCCAACTGCACTAATATACCTACCACATAGCCCAGCCATATATCGCCACGCTCATGTGCGCCCAGCCATACACGCGCACGGCCTATAAGCGCCGCTATAGCAATGACCACAACCAGGGGTATCGTCATATTCGGCACACCTATCATCAGCAACACCAGCATAATACCGATCATGCCGCCTGCAATAGACGTGTGCATACTGATCTTGGTAAAGATATTGAGCATGAAGATAACGATGACACCCCAGAAGTTGCCCAGCAGCAGCACCTTTAGCGCCAGCGGCGGCCCCGGTATGGTATTGAACACATGGGTGATCCAGAAGTAAAAGATCATCGTAGCCATGAGGGGTATGATGCGGTCTTTGGTAGTGGGCATCTTAAAGCTGTCTATAAAGCCCAGCGCCTTCATCAGCAGTATGCTGAACAGCGGGAAGAACACAGCGGTAACACCTATGCTGATGAACCACATGCCCAGGTCTTTTGGCTTAATTGCAGCATACGCAGCAGGCTGTAACCTATATATTACATAGGCCATCACCAACGGAAAGAATACCGGGTGGCATACCACCGATATGATATTGGCCAGCAGGCGCAGCCCCTTCGACTTGGTAGGCCGAACACCCTTGTAGTTTTGCGGCCACGGTATTTCTTGTTCTTCGCTCACTTGTATATTTTAGTATTGCTTCAATATTTTTATTCGAGAACGGGCGATAGCCACCTGCTCATGTCTTCAAGGCTCATGCCTTTGCGGTTGGTATAGTCCTGCAGCTGGTCATCAAGTATCCGGTTGATGCCGAAGTAGTGGCTTTCCGGGTGGCTGAAGTACCAACCACATACCGATGCGCCGGGATACATGGCCAGCGATTCGGTAAGCGCTATGCCCGCATTTTCTCTTGCGTTGAGCAGATCAAAGAGCTTGTTCTTCTCGGTATGATCGGGGCAGGCGGGGTAGCCGGGTGCCGGGCGTATGCCCTGGTATTGTTCTTTCACCAGTTCTTCAGCGCTCAGCTGCTCATCTTTTATGTAGCCCCAATATTGCGTCCTCACTTTTTTGTGCAGCACTTCCGCAAATGCTTCGGCCAGCCTGTCGGCCAGAGCCTGCAGCATTATCTTATTGTAGTCGTCATGGTCATCCGCAAACTTTTGCAGGTGCGGCTCTATGCCATGTATGCTCACCGCAAACGCACCCATGTGGTCGCCCTCATTTGGCGATATAAAGTCACTGAGCGAGAAGTTGGCCTGGCCGGGGGCTTTCTTTATTTGCTGGCGCAGCGATTCCAGTTGTTCCAGTTGGTTGCCGTTCGTATCTTTTACTACAATGGTATCCGGCGCTGTTTTCTGTGCAGCCCATATGCCTATCACGCCCTTTGCGGTGAGCCATTTTTCACTGATCGCTTTATCCAGCAGGGCATTGGCATCGTTGTATAGCTTGGTGGCTTCCACACCTACACGCTCATCCTTGAGTATCTCCGGGAATTTACCTTTCATCTCCCAGGTTATGAAGAAAGGACCCCAGTCTATATATTGCCTTATTTCGTTCAGGTCATGGTCTGGGAATACTTCCGTACCCAGTAGCGCGGGCTGTGGCGGGGTATAGGCAGCCCAGTCTATCTTCGCGGCATTGGCCTGCGCTTCCCTGAAGGTTATGTATTGCTTCGCCGTCTTCTTGTTCGTAAAGTCATCGAGCAGCTTATCATACTCTGTCTTTATATTTTGCAGGAAGGTTTCCTTCTGATCCTTGTTCAGCAGGTTGCCTGCCACTGTCACGCTTCGGCTGGCGTCGAGTACATACACCACACCATCATCATATTGCGGGGCTATCTTCACCGCAGTGTGCATACGGCTGGTGGTAGCGCCACCTATCAGCAGCGGCTGCTTCATGCCACGGCGTTTCATTTCTTTGGCCACATGCACCATCTCATCCAGCGATGGGGTTATCAGGCCACTAAGGCCTATTAGGTCCACATTTTCTCTTTGTGCGGTATCCAGTATCTTATCGGCAGGCACCATCACGCCCAGGTCTATCACCTCGTAGCCGTTACAGCCCAGCACCACACCTACTATGTTCTTGCCTATATCATGCACATCGCCCTTTACAGTGGCCATCAGTATTTTTGCCGCGCCTGCGGTCTCGTCATTGTGCGTGCCGGCAGCTATATGCGCCAGCCTGCGGGTTTCTTTCTCCGCCTCTATAAATGGGAACAGGTAAGCAACGCTTTTCTTCATCACGCGCGCGCTCTTTACCACCTGCGGCAGAAACATTTTACCACTGCCAAAGAGATCGCCCACCACATTCATCCCGGCCATCAGCGGGCCTTCTATCACGTCCAGCGGCTTTGGATATTTGGCTCGGGCCTCTTCAGTGTCTGCGTCTATAAAATCGGTGATGCCGTTTACCAGGGCGTGTTTCAGCCTTTCTTCCACCTCGGCGCCTCGCCATGCGTCATCTACTTTTACTTCTTTGCCTTTTGCTTTTACTGTATCTGCAAATACCACGAGGCGCTCTGTGGCATCGGGGTTTCGGTTCAGTACCACATCTTCGCACAGCTCGCGCAGCTTAGGCTCTATCTCGTCATAC
>CAIVKT010000086.1 GCA_903906615.1 uncultured Bacteroidota bacterium
AATTACCACTCTTTTTAATTTTTTAATTTTTACTTTTGCTTTACTATTATGCAGACGTTCAAAACATCTAAAGCAAGGGAGAATATATTGAGCCGCATCCGTAAAGGCCTGGCTGAGCAGCCACTGCCCATGCCTTACCCCGAGGCCGAGAAGAACACCGACGACCTCTACAGCCACGAGGACAGCACCGATGAAGAGCAGTTCGCGCAGGCATTCATAGCCCTCGGCGGCAAGTTCGTTTTCTGCGACAGCGAGCAAGACCTTATGGACAACATCAACATACTCTATGAGAACCGCGGCTGGAAACAACTGCTGTGCTCCGAAGACCGCATCCTAAAAATATTCCACAACAACAAAGTAGACATTCTACAGCCCGCCGACCCAAAAGCAGAAAGCGCTGATGCCTGCATCACCGGCTGCGAAATGCTGGTAGCACGCACGGGCTCTGTGCTCCTCAGCAGCAAGCAAAATTTGGGCCGTACCGCACCTGTGTACTACCCCGTGCATATAGTAGTAGCCTATGCCGACCAGATAGCCGCCGATATAGACAATGGCATCAACGCGCTAAAGAAAAAATACGGCAACGACCTGCCCTCCATGATCAACCTCACCACCGGCCCCAGCCGCACTGCCGATATAGAAAAGACATTAGTAGTAGGCGTACATGGCCCCGGAGAGATATTCTGCTTTTTTATTAATGCGGAGCGGTAGAAAGGAAATGTGAGAAATTCGGCAATGTGGGAAATGTGATGCCAAACGCGCTGATTTGTGATAGTTCACTGCCATTCATTCTTCAATAAAAACTGGATAGATGAATACCCTGCCTGTGCAGCCCGTACATCATTCATAGCACGGGCGATGATCATCTGTTTGCGCAGATAAACACCCACACCTATCCAACCACCAAGTATAGCAAACATCGAAGTTCTGTAATAGCTTTTCATATCTATAAGCGGAATACTATCCAACCTTTCAACAACCATTTCGTTGGTGGAATGATCTCTCAGAAAGGCCTTGAGTTCAGCCGAGTATTTAGAGAAACTTTCAAGCGATTCAATATCTGCTCTACTGGAAATAATTCTTTCGCTTTGCGATATAATATCGTTCAGCTGCCTGGCAATATTCCGTTGTGTTTCTTCTGTCGTCATATGAGTTGCGTTCATAGGCCATACGCTTTACATTGCCAATCCGCCGGCCACATTGGGCCGCTCAGGGTGTACACTTAGCTTCAGTAATTTCGGGTGTACGACAAGGTCCATATCCTCCATCGGTATTGCACCTAGCAATACAGTATCGCCCATCACCATAGCACCTGTAAAGCACAGCCTGTCTTCAAACTCCACTTTTACCGGCCCTACATAAGACACCTTTATCACCTGCCCGTTGGCCAGCTTCACATCACGTTTCTGTAGCTCTTCCAACTTCAGTTGCAAAGCGATCTCGTGTGTAATGCACAAATAAGTAGCGCCCAAATCCACAATACAATGCGTAGCAACAGGCCTCAGCCCGCTATCTTTTGCGTTTGATAATTTAATATTTGCGACTACAATTCCCATACCTGAATTATAAAGTTATGAAAAGGAAATCGAACAAACAATAAAGGCTGCCCGAAAGCAGCCTCTAAATTTATTTCATTTAT
>CAIVKT010000087.1 GCA_903906615.1 uncultured Bacteroidota bacterium
AATGCTTCTACAGGTTGTTCTATAGCCATGCTGGGTAGCGCTGCAGAAGTGATCAACCCATTGCCTACTGTATATAATGTAACCGGCGGCGGTTCATTCTGTATAGGCGGCACAGGCGTTCACGTCGGTTTGGCTGCTACAAATTCAGGTATCAATTATCAATTATTCAATGGCGCCGCTGTGGGTACTCCTGCGTCTGGTACAGGTGCGTCTTTAGACTTCGGCCTTGAGACAGTGACCGGCACCTATACTGTAGTGGCTACAAATGCTGCTACTACCTGTACGGCTGCAATGGCAGGCAATGCCATAGTGACTACCACTCCTTTACCTACTGCGTATACCGTGAGTGTAACAGGTTCAGGCGCATATTGCGCAGGGTCTGCTGCCCCGCACGCCATACTCAGCAGTTCTAATACAGGCATCAGCTATCAATTGCTTCGTGGCACAACTACAGTTGGCAGCCCTCTTCCTGGTACTAACCTGGCTTTGGACTTCGGCGCACAAGCTACCGCAGGTACTTACACCGTTGTGGCTACAAATACTACTACAGGCTGCACCAATAATATGACGGGCAGCGCTACTGTCGTAGTTAATCCATTGCCCGCAGTATATAATGTAACCGGTGGTGGCAGCTATTGCGCTACCACTACAGGCGTGCATGTGGGACTTAACAACTCTGCTTCAGGTATCAACTACCAGCTTTATAATGGCGCAGCCCTTGCAGGCGGCGCTGTAGCAGGCTCAGGCACTACGCTTGACCTCGGTGTGGAAACGGCAGCAGGTGCATATACTGTTATTGCTATCAATCCTTTGACATCGTGTACCGTTAATATGTTTGGCAACGCTGTTGTTTCTGTTAACGCATTACCTGCTGTTTTCGCATTGACGGGTGGTGGTAACTACTGCTCCGGCGGCACAGGCGTTCACATTGGCGTGGGTGGTTCTGTCCTGGGTACTAACTATCAATTATACAGAGGCGGTACTACTGCTGTAGGCGCTCCGCTTGCAGGTATAGGATCTGCGCTCGACTTTGGTTTACAGACAACAGCCGGTACATATACAATAGTAGCTACTAATGCTACTACGGGCTGTAGTGCAAATATGACCGGCGCTACAGCGGTAAACGTAGTCAGCCTTCCTACAATACATAATGTAACCGGATCAGGCAGCTATTGCCCCGGCGCTTCAGGCCGCCATGTGAATATTGATGGTTCAGACATAGGCATCAGCTACCAGTTATATAGCGGTTCTACTGCTGTTTCAGGCGCTGTACTCAGCGGCACAGGTGCTTCACTTGATTTCGGGTCGCAAACTGCAGGTTCATATACAATAATAGGTACCAGCACACTTAGTGGCTGCACTAATAATATGGCAGGTATCGCTACGATCACTATTGCCCCGTTGCCTACTGTCTATACAGTAACAGGCGGTGGCAACTATTGCCCCGGTACTACAGGAGTTCATGTGGGCCTGAATGGTTCTAATACAGGTATAAACTACCAATTGGTTACCGGTGGTTCAGGTATCGGCGCTGCCCGCCCCGGTACAGGCTTAGCTATAGATTTCGGTTTGATCAGTACTACCGGCGTATATACTATAGTAGCTACAAATGCTACTACTACCTGTAATGATAATATGGCCGGAAGCGTTACGGTAAGTGTAAACCCATTACCTGCAAGCCATACGGTGACCGGTGGCGGTAACTTCTGCGCGGGCAGCACAGGAGTAGACGTTGGCCTCGACGGTTCAACCGTTGGTACTAACTACCAGCTCTTTAACGGCTCCTCAACTGTAGGCACCATAGTGGCAGGGACAGGATCAGCCCTTGATTTTGGAATACAAAATACAGCAGGTACCTATACGGTTGTTGCCAACAATGTATCAACAACCTGTAACGGTAACATGGCAGGCGCTGCTACAATAGTGGTCAATCCACTTCCTGATACTTTCTCGATAACAGGTGGCGGCACTTATTGCACAGGCACTACAGGCGCTGATATCGGCCTTACAGGCTCTGTGACCGGTATTAGCTACCAGTTATATAATGGCACTGCTGCCACAGGCAGTGCAGTTGCCGGCACAGGATCAAATATTGACTTTGGCCCGCAAACAGCGGCAGGTAATTATACCGTAGTGGCTACCAATGTATCTTCTTTATGTACTAATAACATGCCGGGCAGCACCAACGTTACTATTGGTGCATTACCGCTTACTTACACAGTAGGCGGCGGTGGCAGCTTATGTGCCGGCGGCACAGGTGTTCCGGTGACATTGGCCGGTTCTAATACTGGTGTTACTTATCAATTATACAAGAGCGGCAGCCCTATAGGCACAGCAATGGCAGGCACAGGGTCTGCAATAAACTTTGGCGCGCAAACATTATCAGGTGGCTATACTGTTATGGCAACTGATAACACTACGCATTGTGTAAACAACATGACCGGCACTGCAACTGTAGCTGTAAATCCATTGCCTGTAGTACATACAGTAGGCAGCGTGGGTAGCACTTATTGCGTTGGCGGCCCAGGTGTTGATATTACACTTAACGGATCTGAAGTAGGTGTGAGCTACCAGCTATTACATGGTACTACGGTAGTAGGTACGCAGTTAGGCACAGGCGCACCGCTTGATTTCGGTTACCTGCTGGCTACAGGCCCTTATACTGTTACTGCTGTTAATTCTTCTACAGGATGTACCAATAACATGGCAGGTTCGGTTGCTATCGCGGTTACTCCATTGCCTACTGTTTATACAGTAACCGGCGGTGGTAACTATTGCAGCGGCGGCACAGGCAGTCATGTTGACCTTAGCGGTTCAGCAACAGGTGTTTCTTATCAACTTCTATATGCAGGCACGCCGGTTGGCAGCCCTGTTGCGGGTACAGGTTCTTCAATAGACTTTGGCGCCTATACGGGCAGTGGTGCATATACAGTAGTTGCTACTAATACCTTTACAACATGTACCAACAATATGTCGGGTACTGCTACTATTGGTATCAGCCCATTACCATCTCTTTATGCTGTTACCGGCGGCGGTAACTACTGTGCGGGTGGTACAGGCTCACCGGTTAATCTCGGTGGTTCCAACACAGGTATCAGCTACCAACTGTTCAGGGGTTCCACATCAGTTGGCGCTCCGGTTTCTGGTACCGGTTCAGTTATAAGCTTCGGTTTACAAACTGTTCCTGCTACCTATACTATAGTAGCTACCAATACTTCCACAGGTTGTACCAACAATATGATCGGTAGCGTAGCTGTAGGCATTAATCCTGCGCCTACTGCTTATACATTAACAGGTGGCGGTAATTATTGCGCAGGCGCTGCAGGTGTTCATATAGGTATCACAGGCTCGCATACAGGAGTTACTTACCAGGTGTATGACGGTACTTCGGCTGTTGGCTCTATAGGTTTTGGTTCAGGCTCTGCGCTTGACCTTGGTATTTATTCTGTTGCAGGCACTTATACCGTTATCGCTACAGATGGCACAACGATGTGTACTGCAAACATGTCCGGTACTGCAACAGTGAGCATTGATCCGCTTCCTGCTGTATTCACAGTAACAGGTGGTGGCAGCTACTGTGCTGCCGGTGCGGGTGTGCATATCGGATTGAACGGTTCTGTCAGCGGTACTAATTACCAGTTATTTAATGGCTTTACTTCTACGGGCAGTGCAGTACCCGGCGCAGGAGGCATCCTTGACCTGGGTGCGCAAACGGCGGCAGGTACTTATACAGTAGTAGCCATAAGCGGTGCAGGTTGCACCAGCAACATGACCGGAAGCGCTACAGTTGTTGTTAACCCTAATGTGAACCCCATCGTACATATTACTTCACCATCAGGCGATACTGTTTGTTCCGGCGACTTTATCACCTTTAGCACTGTTACCGTGAATGGTGGTTCAGCTCCAACCTATCAATGGTCTGTGAATGGTGTTAACGCAGGCACCAACAGCACTTACGGTTATATCCCTTCTAATGGTGATGTGATCAGCGTGCAGCTCACCAGCGATGCGGCATGTGCTTCACCTGCTGTTGTAAATAATGCACAAACCATCTATGTGAATACAAAGGCGCTGCCTTTGGTGAGCATTACATCGTCTCCGGGCAATGAAGTATGTTCAGGTAACTCTGTTACCTTCTCCGCTACTTCTTCCTATGGCGGCAATGCGCCGGTATATAGCTGGTTTAAAGGTGGTATCAACGTTAGCTCCGGTCCAACCTTCACTTACAACCCGCTGAACGGTGATAATATATACTGCGTACTCACCAGCGATTATGGTTGCCGTCTTGCCAACACAGCGTCAAGCAATCATGAGAGCATGATCGTTGATGTACCAACAACACCTACAGTTACCATCACAACGATACCCGGTGGCAATATTACCCCCGGCGAGGTGGTGACCATAGAGGCTACCGTTACCAATGGTATCTCGTCACCTTCGTTCCAGTGGTATGTTAATGGTGTTGCCGTAACAGGCGCCACATCGCCTGTACTTACACGTACTTTCTCCAATATGGATTCTGTAAGCTGCGAAGTAACTACTACCGGTGGTTGCGCAGGCATCACGGGTTCCGGTTCTGTAACCATCCATATTGCTAATGTAGGTGTAACACAGGTGGCAGCAGCTACAGGTGATATACAATTAGTGCCTAACCCGAACAAGGGTACCTTCACAGTTAAAGGCTCACTGGCTGCAGCTTCAAACGAAGAAGTGACCATTGAAGTAACTGATATGATAGGCAAAGTGTTATACACCGGCAAAGCAGTGACACATAACGGTGAGATCAACGAAAAGATACAGCTCAATAACCTCGCTAATGGTATGTATATCCTCAGCGTACATGCAGACACAGAAAATAAAGTGTTCCACATGGTTATCGAACAGTAATTTTTAGTAGTAAGGAATATTTAACATGCAGTGGGTAGTTAGCGCTACCCACTGTTTGTTTATTAATGGGGCTAACCCTTTACCTTTGTCTAAATTTCACTGATGAAGAAGATATATATCAGCATCGCTATAGCAGCCTCTGTATCCGTTTTGGCTGCCTGCCACAAAAAAGGTTATCCCACGGCCACCAAAGATGCTGCGCCTGCTGTTGTATATACCCCGGCACAATTAGCAGAGGGAGAGAAAATATATAATGACAACTGCGGGAAATGCCACGAACTGCATGAGGCTTCGGAATTCACCGCACATAAATGGGGAAAGATAATTCCGGAAATGGCAGAGAAGGCTGAACTGCAAAAAAATAAAACAGACTTGCTTACCGCATGGGTGTATGCCCATGCTAAAAATTAAAGACAATATTGTTTATAGTGATAAGCCTATTGGTACACATTGACCGGATAAGCTGATATTTGCCACCTGATCCATGAACATGAAAATAGGTATAGTATGTTATCCCACGTTTGGCGGCAGCGGAGTGCTTGCAACAGAGCTGGGTATGGCCCTTTCTGATAAAGGCTACGAGGTACACTTCATTACGTATGAGCAGCCGGTACGGCTCACACAGTCGTTTCACCCCAACATTTACTTCCACGAAGTAAAAGTGCCTACTTATCCGTTGTTTGATTTTCCGCCGTATGAAACGGCCCTGGCCAGCGCAATGGTGAATGTGATCCTGAACCAGAACCTGGATATACTGCACCTGCACTACGCCATACCCCATGCTTCTGCAGCCTACTTTGCCCGCCAGATTCTCAAAAAATCGGGTAGGGATATACCGTTTATCACAACGTTGCATGGTACTGATATTACCCTAGTAGGCAGGGATACCACCTATGCACCGGTAGTTACATTTTCCATCAACGAGTCTGACGCTATCACTGCTGTTTCAGATAACCTGCGTGAAGAAACTTTGCGCTTTTTTAATATAGAAAAAGAGATCACCGTTATTCCGAACTTTGTGGATATTAAACGATTTCACCAGACGGATAAAGACCATTTCAAGCAAATGCTCGCTCCCGATAATGAACGGATATTAGTACACGTATCCAACTTCAGGGCTGTGAAAAGGGTGAAGGATGTGATCAGGATATTTGAAAAGATAAAGAAAGAGATACCATCCAAATTATTGATGATCGGGGATGGCCCCGACAGGCAAAACGCGGAAGACCTGGCCCGCGAAATGGGCATATATAATGATGTGCGCTTCCTGGGCAAGCAGGAGCAGATCAGCGAAATATTAAGTATCGC
Organism: uncultured Bacteroidota bacterium; assembly: GCA_903906615.1. Taxonomy (GTDB): domain Bacteria; phylum Bacteroidota; class Bacteroidia; order Chitinophagales; family Chitinophagaceae; genus Nemorincola. The sequence continues at coordinate 6,196 of CAIVKT010000087.1, forward strand.
AGACCTCTTTATACTTCCTTCCCAAACAGAAAGCTTTGGTCTTTCTGCCTTGGAGGCAATGGCTTGTAATGTGCCGCTGATCTCTACAAACGCGGGTGGCCTGCCGGAGATCAATATAGAAGGCAAGACAGGCTTCCTGAGCGATGTGGGTGATATAGAGTCAATGGCAAAGAATGCGATCTACATACTGAGTGATGATGAACGACTGGCCAAATTCAAAACTGCGGCCATAGCGCAGGCGCGCAGGTTTGAGAAGCAGCATATCATACCGCAATACGAAAAGCTCTACAGCGATGTGATCAAAGCATACAGGTCATAGTTATGTGGACATTTTATTTATCCCATTAAGTTTGTAGTTTTGTTGCAACAACATTTTCACCTTTTAAACTTGCACCATGCCATCGTTTGATATTTCAAGTAAAGTAGACCTGCAGACATTAGATAACGCAGTGAACATTGCCAAAAAAGAAATTGACAACAGGTTTGATTTCAAAGGCACGCATGTATCTTTTGAGCTGAACAAAAAAGACATGACCATAGCCATAGAAGTGGAGAGCGACATGAAGCTGCAACAACTGGAAGATGTGCTGCTCACAAAGGCTATGCGCCAGGGCCTGGAAGCTAAGTGCTTTGACATGAGCAAGGAGCATACCGCATCAGGCAAGTACGTAAGAAAAACTATTCCCATCAGGAATGGGATTGATAAAGAGAACGCAAAGAAAATAGTAAAGCTCATCAAAGACAGCGGCTCTAAGGTGCAGGCTGCTATCATGGACGACATCATACGTGTTACAGCCAAGAAGATAGACGAACTACAGGCCGTGATACAACTTTGCCGTACATCAGACCTGGAACTGGCGCTACAGTTCGTGAATATGAAATCGTAAAATTCAAGGAATACTACTTTTCAATAGCGGCTAATACTTCAGGGCTATCAGGTGACGTATTGGAGTAAAAGATGGCCACCATCTTTCCTTGTTCATCGATCAGGTATTTTTGGAAATTCCATTTTACACGGCTGTCTTCAAAATGATTGTATCTCTTTTCTGTAAGCCAGGTATAGATGGGTGCTTTATTTTTGCCCTTCACTGATATTTTGGCTGCCATAGGAAATGTGACACCATAATTTTTCGTACAGAATTCGGCTATCTGCGCATTACCCGCGGGCTCCTGGAAAAAGAAATTATTGGAAGGAAATCCCACGATGACCAGTTTGTCTTTATGGGAAAGATATAGTTTCTCCAGCGCTTCATATTGGGCAGTGAATTTACATTTGGATGCAGTATTGACGATCAGTATTTTCTTGCCTTTGAAGTCTGCCATATTGATGAGAGTGCCATCAAGCGCAGTCACTTTATAATCGTAAATGCTGACAGGCACGTCAGCTTGTGTTGTTTTAAATAAAAATGCCAACAATAATAGTGAGTTCAATAGCATAACTGCTCAAAGGTACGTAGCAATATGAATTATAGGCTGCTAAACAGCAGGACAATTCCATTTTTTTATTTTTAAAATT